>NZ_JAMYXC010000124.1 GCF_024159025.1 Limimaricola litoreus | reverse complement strand
ATGCCGGGCGCGTCGGGCTGCGCGGGCGCCTCCTGCGGCGTGTTGCCCGGCACGTCCGGGCCCTCGGGCGCAGGCGGCGTGGTGTCGGGGGTCTCGCCCGGCACCTCTTCGGGGGCCGCGGCCTTGGCGGGCTTGGCCTTGGGACGCTCGCCCTTCTCGGCCTTGTAGCCCAGCCCCGACATCAGCTCGGCGAACTGCTCGAGCGTCAGCCCGGTGATCGACAGCATGTCGGGCACCGCCTCGAAGCCGCCCTTGCTGTCGCGGTCGCGCAGCATGTCGGCAAGACGCTCGAGCATGTCGATGCGGATCGCGCGCTCACCCGCGGCGCGGTAGCCCGCCATGGCGTAGTAGCCCGGCGCGGCGCCGCGCGTCGCGGGCACGGTGACGAGGCCCGGCGGCGGCGTTTCGGGGAACTCCTGCAGCCCCTTCGACAGCGCCCAGAGCACGAGGCGGATGCGCGTCGGCGCGGGCTTCAAAAGCGCCGGCATGAAGATGGTGAACTGCCCGAAGCGGATGCCGTGCTTGCGCAGCGCGCCGCGTGCCTCCTGATCGAGCGCGCGCACCTCCTCGGCGACCTCCCCGCGCGGGATGATGCCGAAATTCTCGACCATGCGATAGGCAAAGCCCTTGGCCTGCCCGGTCAGCGCCTCGTCATTGCCCAGCGCCAGCAGCGGCTCCTGCGTCGCGGCGATCTTGCGGTCGATGAAATGCTGCAGGCGCCGCTTCACCTTGTCGGTGATCTCGGTGCCGGCTTCCTCATCCACATAGGCCACGACCTGCGGCTTGAACGGGTCGGCGCCGGAGACCAGCTTGCCCACCGCGGAAGAGCCCCACATCAGCCCGCCCTGCTCGGTCACGTCGATCTCGGTATCGGGCGCGTTGTAGAAGCGGTCCGCGCGCAGGTGGAACTGCGGCGCAAGCGCCTTGTCCGCGGCCTGCCGCAATGTCTTCGCCTCGTCCGGACCGCCCGCCTTGTCGGCGCGGAACCGGAATCCTTCCAGCCGTCCGACGAATTCGCCCTCGACCGTCACGTCGCCGTTGTCTGTCACTTCGGCCACCATGACCTCCTTCTGCTTGAGCCGCCGGGCCAGAACGCTGGTCCGCCGATCCACGAATCTTTGAGTCAGCGCGCCATGAAGCGCATCCGACAGGCGATCTTCTACTCCGCGCGTCACGTCGCGCCAATGGCTTTCGTCCCCGACCCAGCCCTTGCGCTGGGCCACGTAGGTCCAGGTGCGGATATAGGCCAGCCGTTTCGAAAGGGCGTCGATGTCGCCCTCGGTGCGGTCGATCCGCTCGATCCGGCGCGCGAACCAGTCGTCGGGAATGCGGCCGCGGTCCTGCAGATGCGCAAAGATCTGGCCCACCATCTCGGCGTGCTCCCCCCGCCCAATGCCGCGAAAATCCGGCAGGCGGCAGACATCCCACAACAGCCGCACTGAGGATCCGTCGTGCGCGCGGCTGCGGATCACCGGATCGGCGGCGAGAGATTTGAGCGCGGCGAGGTCGTCGCTTTCGCGCACCCGGCCGAGCCAGGGGTTGTTGGTGCGGCTCTCCAACGTCTGGATCAAGCGCTTGAGCGAGCCGAACTGCAGGTCGGAATTGCGCCAGAACAGCCGCGTCACCGGGCGGAAGCGGTGATTCTCGATCGCCTCGACGACCTCCTCCTCCAGTGGCGGCGCCTCGCCGGTCACGCCGAAGCTGCCGTTGGTGCGGTGCCGCCCGGCGCGCCCCGCGATCTGCGCCAGCTCGTCGGGGGCGAGATGGCGCATCTTGTGGCCGTCGAACTTGATCAGCGAGGAAAAGGCGACATGCGCCACGTCGAGGTTGAGCCCCATGCCGATGGCGTCCGTGGCGACGAGGTAATCGACGTCGCCGTTCTGGTACATCTCGACCTGCGCGTTGCGGGTACGGGGGCTGAGCGCGCCCATCACCACCGCCGCGCCGCCCTTCTGGCGGCGGATCAGCTCGGCGATGGCATAGACGCTGTCGACCGAAAAGCCGACGATGGCCGCGCGCTCGGGCATGCGGCTGAGCTTCTTGGAGCCCGCGTAGCTCAGCGTCGAAAGCCGGTCGCGGCGCATCGTCTCGGCCTCGGGCACGAGGCTGCGAATCGCGGGCGCCATGGTTTCGGAGCCGAGAAACAGCGTCTCGTGCCGCCCGCGCGCGTGCAAAAGCCGGTCGGTGAAGACATGGCCGCGCTCGGGATCGGCGCAAAGCTGGATCTCGTCCACGGCGAGGAAATCGGCGTCCATCTCGGGCATCGCCTCGACGGTGCAGACCCAGTAGGCCGCGCGCGGCGGCACGATCCGCTCTTCGCCCGTGACCAGCGCCACCACCGACGGCCCCCGCGCCTTGACGATGCGGTCATAGACCTCTCGCGCCAAGAGCCGCAGAGGCAGGCCGATGATGCCGGAGCGGTAGGCCAGCATCCGCTCGATCGCGTAATGCGTCTTGCCGGTATTGGTGGGGCCGAGCACGGCACCGATGCGGGAGGGGGTCATGAAGGGTCCTGTGGTCGCGCCGGGACGGCGTAAAAATTCTACAGCGTGCGACCGCCGAGCATGATGTCGAGACGGCGCGCGGCCTCGCTGGCCTGCGCATCCTGCGGCATGAGCGCAAGCACCCGGCCCCAGACCTCGCGCGCGGCCTCGGGGCGCTCCATCTCTTCGAGCAGCGCGGCAAATCCCTGCAGCGCGCCGAAATGGCGCGGCTCGCGCGCCAGCGCCGCGCGCAGATCCTCGATGGCGGGGCCGGTCAGACCGGCGAGATAATAGGCATTGGCGCGCAGCACATGCGCCTCGGCAAGATCGGGGGCGTGGTCGATCGCGGCGGTCAGATGCTCGATCGCCTCCTGCCGCTCACCCGCGCCCAGTGCCTCGCGGCCCCGGTCGAGCAGCAGATCGATCGCGGCCGAGCCGCTGCGCGACCAGGTCTCGCGAATCTCGGCGGCAAGCTGCGGCGTTTGCTCGGGGCTGGCCGATTGCAGCGCCTCGAACAGACCCGCGACCGGATCCTCCTCCTGCGCCTGCGCCGGAAGGGCCAGGGCAAGCGCTGCGGCCAGTGCCGTGAGGACAGGTTTGAAGGAAGGAAATCTTGCACCCATAGTCTCTAGTGTAGGGGCGCGCCCGGGCCGAGACCAGAGGTGCCCCATCACAAGGACCAGATCGGCAGTCATCCCGGCTGCCGCGAATGCAAAGGACGACAGGATGAGTGAACTGGTGAGCCAGGCGGTGACGGCGCTCAACGCCAAGATGGACGGTGACGGTCTCGAAGGCGGGCCGGCCAAGTTCGTGATCTCGGACGAGGGCGCGATCATGATCGACGAGAACGGAGCACGCGCGGGCGACGAAGAGGCGGAGGTGACGCTGACCGCCGATGCCGAGACCTTCCAATCCATTCTCGAAGGCGATCTCGATCCCACCGCCGCCTTCATGCAGGGCAAGCTCGCGGTCGATGGCGACATGGGGCTCGCCATGAAGCTGGCGGCGGTCCTTGGCTGACGGGACGGGCCGCCCGGCCGCGCCCTATTTCGCGGATGTGGCCGGGGGCCCGGCGGCGGCGCATTGGATCGCCGCCGCGGACGGCGTGCGGCTCAGGGCGGTGCATTGGCCCGGCCCCGTTTCAAGCGCCGCGCCACGCGGCACGGTGCTGATCCTGACGGGCCGCACCGAATATGCCGAGAAATACGGCCGCGTCGCCGCCGATCTGGCGGCGCGCGGCTATGGCTGCGTCACGCTCGACTGGCGCGGACAGGGGCTGTCGGAGCGTGCGCATGACGACGCGCTGCGCGGCCATGTCGACAGCTTCTCCGAATACCAGAGCGATCTCGACGCGCTGATCGCCCATGCGCGGGCGCTCAGGCTGCCCGAGCCCTACCACATGCTGGCCCATTCGATGGGCGGCTGCATCGGGCTGCGCGCCCTGATGCGCGACGTGGCCTTTGCGCGCGCCTGTTTCACCGCGCCGATGTGGGGGGTGCTGATGCGGCCCACATTGCGCGTCGCGGCCTGGGGGCTGAGCAGCGCCTCGCGGCTGGTGGGGCTGTCGCACCTGCCCTCGCCGGGGCGCGCGGCGACGCTGGAGGACGCGGCCGAAGCCGCCGAGGCCAACATGCTGACCCGCGATCCCGAAAGCTTCGATTGGGTGCGCCGACAGGTCGCGGCCCATCCCGAGCTGGGCTTGGCCGCGCCCTCGCTGCACTGGGTGCACGAGGCCCTGCGCGAGACGCGGGCGCTGGCGCGGCTGCCCTCGCCCGACATTCCCTGCCTGACCATGCTCGGAGACGAGGAATGGGTCGTCGATTCGGCCCGCGTGCATGACCGGATGCGGCGCTGGCCCGGGGCGACCTTCGAGATCGTCGAGGGCGGGCGGCACGAGCTTCTGATCGAGGATGCCGCGACGCGGGGCGCGCGGCTCGACCGCATCGCCGCGCATTTCGACTGAGCGCCGCCCTACTCCGCAGCCCCCAGATGCTCGACCTCGGGCAGGCGCGCGTCGCCTTGCGGCAGCCGCATCCGCGCCGGATGCCCGCCCGCCACCGTGTCATGCAGCCGCTCGGAGGGATCGCGCCCGACGATGCGGCGGCTGCGCGACAAGAACAGCTTGTTCCAGCCGCGCCACGTGCCCACCGAAGGGGCGTCGGGGTCGCAGGGAAAGCGCTCGCGCCAGTTCTCGGGCAGAGCCAGCCCGCAGGCCTCCAGCCGTCCCAGCATCCAGACCAGCGGGATGTTCGACAGCTTGCGGCTCTCCAGCAGGCCACCGAGCTGGCCGCCGATGTCGCCATGGGTGCCGTGAAACCAGACCTGCTCGACATGGCCCGCGAATCCCTGCGGCACCGTCCACAGCACCGGCAGGTAGGCGTTGCGCGTCTCGTCGAGCGCCAGCGCATGAAAGCCGTGCAGCACGTGGCTCCCGAGGCGGTGATCGTGGAACATGTGGTTGGGCTCGGACCAGCGCCACAGCACCGGCAGCCGCAGCCCGAGCGAGGCGACCGTGTCCCAGACCGCCACGGCCTCGATCTCGACCCGGTCGTGGCAGTGCAGCCGCGAAAAGGCGCGCACCGCCTCGCCCGGCTCGGGCCCGCGGTGACGGTAGTGGCGGTAGGCGTCGCGCACGTTGCGCTCGGTCGCCTCCTCGGCCCGCAGAAGCCCCACCCGGCTGATCACCCCGGCGAGCGAGCGCACCGCATAAGCGCCGCGCGAATAGCCCACGAGCATGATCCTGTCGCCGGGACGAAAGCGCGAGGCGAGCACGCCGTAGGCCCTCTGGATCAGCCGGTTGATGCCGCGGCCCATCATCACGTCGAGCGTCTCGGCCCAGCTGCCCCACTGGATGCCCGCCTCGTAATGCACGGTGAGGTTGGCGCTGCGCCCGCTCTCGCGCAGCAGCTTGTAGGTCAAGCCGGCATTGGTCTCGAACCCCGGCCTGAGCGTCGACATGGTGCCGTCGAGGATGATGACATGGGTCGCGGGGCCGCGCATGCGCGGCTGGCCCTCGGCCTGCCGCGGGCGGCGTCCGATGAGGCCCAAAAGCCAGTCACGAACGCCCATCGGAGCCTCTCATCCGTGCCTGCGTTCGTCCTGCCCGCCGCATCGCGTTCCTTTCCCCATGGGGTTCACCCTAAGGGGCGGGACGGGTCTGTCCAGAGGCGCGCCACCTCGCCGCGCTCATATGTGCCATATCCGTTGAAACAGGTCGTGACCCCGACGAGATAGGCCCCCGCCGAGCGGAACAGCAGCCAGTCGCCCTCTCCTGCGCAGCCCGGCAGAAGGGTCTCTCCGGGCAGCCGGTCAAGGCTGTCGCAGGTCGGCCCCCAGAGCGCGAAGGGGCGCGGCGCGGCGGTGGCGCGCGCGCCCTCGGTGACCAGATCGACGCGCGGCATTCCGATCGAGGGGCATTCCGACAGGCCGCCATAGATGCCGTCGGAAAGATAGAGCGCGGCGCCGCGCCGGGCCTTGATGCGCACCGCATAGGCCATCGCATCGGCGACAAGGGCGCGCCCCGGCTCGCAGACCAGCGCGGGGGCCTCGTCGAAGGCGCTCACGCCGCCCGCGATCGCCGCGAAGATCGGCTCCAGAGCGGGCTCCGCGCCGTCGCGGCCCGAGGGAAAGCCGCCGCCGACGTTGAGCCGCGACAGCCGCACCCCGGCCTTGCGCGCCGCTTGCGCGCAGGCCTGCATGTAGGCGGTCCAGGCGTCCGGATCGGCGCATTGCGTGCCGACGTGGAAGGTCATGGAGACCCGGAATCCCCCCGCGGCGGCGCGGGCCAGCAGCGCTTGCGCAAGATCGGGCTCGGCCCCGAACTTGGCGCCGAAATCATAGGCCGCGCCCGCCACCGGCAACTTCAGCCGCACCGCGATTTCCGTATCCGGCGCCACGCCGCAGGCCACGAGCTTGTCGAGCTCGCCCATGTCGTCCACCGACCATGAGGCCACCCCCGCCGCGATCCCGGCGGCGATCTCGGCGCGCGAGCGGACCGGGTTGTGGTAGTGCAGCACCGCTTGGGGGCTGATGCCGCGCACCAGCGCCATCTCGGCGGGCGAGGCCACGTCGAAGGCGGTCATGCCGCCCTGCACCAGCGCCGCGATCAGCGCCGCATCCGGGTTGGCCTTGACCGCATAGGTCACCGCGCCGGGAAAGCCGCGCCGGAATCGGGCGTGCCGCGCCGCCAGCGCGCCCGGGCAATGAAGCAGCACGGCGGTCTCGCCGCCATGCCGGGCGAGCCAGTCCTCGGGCGTATCGGCGCGGACATTGTCGATCGGGGTGTGCAGCATGATGGTCCTCCTCGCCCCCATGTTGCCTCCCCCTGCCGTCGGTTCGAAGCGGCGATCCGGTCGATTTGTCTCGACTCGCCGCCGGATCGTCGGCAGGATCGGCGATATGACCGATGCCACCGATGCCCGCCTCATCGCCCTTCTGACCGAGAACGCCCGCGCGCCGGTGGCGCAGCTGGCGCAGCGGCTCGGCCTCGCGCGCTCGACCGTGCAGGCGCGGCTCGATCGGCTGGAGCGCGCGGGCGTGATCGCGGGCTACACGCTGCGGCTGTCGGAGCGCGCGCGCGGCGGAATCTGCGCGACCGTTTTGGTGCAGATGGTGCCCGCGCGGCAGGCCATGGTGCTCGCCGGGCTCAAGCGGATCGGCGAGGTCGAGACGGTGCACACCACCTCGGGGCGCTTCGACCTCGCCTGCCGCCTGCGCGCCGGGACGACGGAAGCGCTCGATGCCGCGCTCGACCGGATCGGTGCGCTCGACGGGGTGAAGGCGACCGAGGCGCTCATTCACCTGTCCACGCGGATCGACCGGGGCTGATCCCTTTTCCTCCCCTGCCCGGCGCGCTAGAGACAAGGCCGATCTCACCGAGGAGCCCGGGACATGGCGATGGAAAAGACGTTCGACGCGGCCGAGGCCGAGGCCCGGCTCTACGAGGCATGGGAAAAGGCGGGGGCCTTCCGCGCGGGCGCCGGCGCGCGCCGCGCCGAGACCTTCTCGATGATGATCCCGCCGCCCAATGTCACCGGCTCGCTGCACATGGGCCACGCCTTCAACAACACGCTGCAGGACATCCTCGTGCGCTGGCACCGGATGCGCGGCTTCGACACGCTGTGGCAGCCCGGACAGGACCACGCGGGCATCGCCACGCAGATGGTCGTCGAGCGCGAGATGGCCAAGGCGGGCAACGAGAGCCGCCGCGAGATGGGCCGCGAGAAATTCCTTGAAAAGGTCTGGGAATGGAAGGCGCAGTCGGGCGGCCAGATCATCGGCCAGCTCAAGCGGCTGGGCGCCTCTCTCGACTGGGAGCGCAACGCCTTCACCATGTCGGGCGCACCGGGTGCGCCCGAGAGCGAGCAGGGCAATTTCCACGATGCGGTGATCAAGGTCTTCGTCGACATGTACGACAAGGGACTGATCTACCGCGGCAAGCGGCTGGTGAACTGGGACCCGCATTTCGAGACGGCGATCTCGGATCTCGAGGTCGAGAACATCGAGCAGCCCGGCAACATGTGGCACTTCAAATACCCGCTCGCGGGTGGCGAGACCTACACCTATGTCGAGCGCGACGAGGACGGGACCATCCTCTTCGAAGAGGAGCGCGACTACATCGCCATCGCCACCACCCGTCCCGAGACCATGCTCGGCGACGGCGCGGTGGCGGTGCATCCCGATGACGCGCGCTACGCCCCCATCGTCGGCAAGCTCTGCGAGATCCCGGTCGGCCCCAAGGCGCACCGCCGCCTGATCCCGATCATCACCGACGAGTACCCCGAGATGGACTTCGGCTCGGGTGCTGTGAAGATCACCGGCGCGCATGACTTCAACGATTACGAAGTGGCCAAGCGCGGTGGCATCCCGATGTACCGGCTGATGGACACCAAGGGCGCGATGCGCGCCGACGGCGCGCCCTATGCCGAGGCCGCCGCGCGCGCACAGGAGGTGGCGCGGGGCGCCGAGATCACGGTCATGGAGGCTGACGCGCTCAACCTCGTGCCGGACGAGTATCGCGGTCTTGATCGCTTCGAAGCGCGCGAGCGCGTGATCGCCGACATCACCGAGCAGGGCCTCGCCGTCATGGTGCCCGAATGGGACCCGCGCCTTGGCCCCAAGGCCGCCAAGCGCGAGGCCGCCGAGGAAGGCGCAGCCCCGCCCGAGACGCGGCTGGTGCCGCTCGTGGAGCACAAGCCGATCATGCAGCCCTTCGGCGACCGCTCCAAGGTGGTGATCGAGCCGATGCTGACCGACCAGTGGTTCGTCGACACCTCGAAGATCGTGGGCCCCGCGCTCGACGCCGTGCGGTCGGGCGAGACCAGGATCCTGCCCGAGCGCGACGCCAAGGTCTATTTCCACTGGCTGGAGAACATCGAGCCGTGGTGCATCTCGCGCCAGCTGTGGTGGGGCCACCAGATCCCGGTGTGGTATGGCCCGACCCTGACCGACGGCCATGTCGATCTGGAGGCCGACTGGACCCCGTTCTGCGCCGCGACGCGCGAGGAGGCGCTGCAGAAGATGGCCGCCTATTACGGCCATGACGATATCCGCTTTGTCGAGGATCGCGGCGAGGCGATCGCACTGTTCGAGGCGGCGATCGGCAACACCACCGACGAGGGCGCGATCCGCAGCCCCGAGGCACCGACCGCCATTCCCGTCTGGCGCGACCCCGACGTGCTCGACACCTGGTTCTCCTCCGGCCTCTGGCCGATCGGCACGCTGGGCTGGCCCGAACAGACGCCGGAGCTGGAGAAGTACTTTCCCACCTCCACCCTCGTCACCGGCTTCGACATCATCTTCTTCTGGGTCGCCCGGATGATGATGATGCAATACGCCGTGGTGGGCGAGAGGCCCTTCGACACCGTCTATGTCCACGCGCTGGTGCGCGATGAGAAGGGCAAGAAGATGTCGAAGTCGCTTGGCAACGTCATGGATCCGCTCGACCTGATCGACCAGTATGGCGCCGATGCCGTGCGCTTCACCCTCACCGCCATGGCGGCGATGGGGCGTGACCTGAAGCTTTCGACCCAGCGCATCGCGGGCTACCGCAACTTCACCACCAAGCTGTGGAACGCCTGTCGCTTTGCCGAGATGAACGGTGCGCTGGCGCCCGAGCGTCACGCCGCCCCCGCCGTACCACCCAAGGCAACGGCGACGGTCAACCGCTGGATCGTCTCGGAGACCGCGAAGATCCGCGAGGAGACCGACGCGGCGCTCGAAGCCTACCGCTTCAACGATGCCGCCAACGGGCTCTACGTCTTCGTCTGGGGCAAGGTCTGCGACTGGTACGTGGAGTTCTCCAAGCCGCTCCTGCAGGGCGAGGACGATGCCGCGAAGGCCGAAACGCAGGCGGTGATGGCCTGGGTGCTCGATCAGTGCATGCTGCTGCTGCACCCGATCATGCCCTTCATCACCGAGGAGCTGTGGGGCAACACGGCGCGGCGCGACGGCATGCTCGTCCATGCCGCATGGCCCGAATACACCACCGCCGAGCTGGCGGACCCCGAGGCCGAGGCGGAGATGGAGATCGCCATCGCCATGGTCGAAGGGGTGCGTTCGGCGCGCGCGCAGATGAACGTGCCCGCGGGGCTTCAGGTGCCGGTGGTGCTGGTGGGTGCGGATGACGCCGCCCGCACCGCATGGGACCGCAACGCCGCGATGATTTCGCGGCTGGCGCGAATCGATCACCTGACCGAGGCGACCGAGGCCCCCAAGGGCGCGATCAGCGTGCCGCTGACCGGGGCCACGCTGGCGCTGCCGCTGGCCGACATCATCGATGTCTCGGCCGAAAAGGCGCGGCTGTCCAAGGTGATGGGCAAGCTGGAAAAGGAGATCGGCGGGCTCAAGGGGCGGCTGAAGAACCCGAAGTTCGCCGAAAGCGCACCCGAGGAGGTGGTCGAGGAGACCCGGCAGAACCTCGTCGCGCGCGAGGCCGAGCAGGCGCAGCTTGCCACGGCGCTCGACCGGCTGGCCGAGATCGGCTGAAGACAAAGGCGCGCGGCTCTCAAAGCCGCGCGTCGCATCAACCGAAGACCAGCATCCTGTAGGTCAGGATCAGCACGATGCCGATCCCCGAGACGAGCAGGATCGCCCATACATGGTCGAAGCCCGTTCTTTCTTCGGACACGGAAGGTGAAAATGCCTGCCGCAAGATGCGGATGGCATGGCGTAGATATGAAAGCATTTTCCCCCTCAGGTTGTTAATCCTACGCTAGCCATCCCGCATGGGCTTCGCAAGCGTTTGTCGCTTGTCGCGGCAGCACCTGCGCGGCATCCTGCGGCCATGACCGATCCGCGCCTCACCCCGCTCGCCGCCTCCCTGCCCGACACGGTGCCCTTCGTCGGGCCCGAGACCCAGCAGCGCCGCATGGGGCGGGAGTTCACCGCCCGGCTGGGGGCGAACGAAAGCGTCTTCGGCCCCTCGCCCCGTGCGATCGAGGCGATGCAGGCTGCCGCACGCGATGTGTGGATGTACGGCGATCCCGAAGCGCATGAGCTGCGCCACGCGGTTGCGGCGCATCACGGCATAGCACCCGAGCATATCCGCGTGGGCGAAGGCATCGACGGGCTTCTGGGCCTGCTGGTGCGGCTGACCGTGGCCCAAGGCGACTGGGTCGTGACCTCCGAGGGCGGCTATCCGACCTTCGACTATCACGTCACCGGTTTTGGCGGGCGCATCGAGCAGGTGCCCTATGAGAGCGACCGCGTGGACACCAAGGGCCTGATCGAGCGCGCCGGCTGGACCGGGGCCAAGCTCGTCTACATCGCCAACCCCGACAACCCGATGGGGGGGCTGCAAGGCGCCCGAGCGATTCACGAGATGATCGAGGCGCTGCCGCAGGGCGCGCTTCTGGTGCTCGACGAGGCTTATGCGGAGTTCGCGCCAGAGGCCGAACGCCCCGAGATCGATCCGACCGACGAGCGGGTGATCCGGCTGCGCAGCTTTTCCAAGGCGCATGGGCTGGCCGGCGCGCGGGTCGGCTATGCCATCGGCCCCGCGCCGCTGATCGCGGCCTTCGACCGGGTGCGCAACCATTTCGGGCTTGGCCGCATCTCGCAGGCCGGGGCGCACGCGGCGCTGGCGGATCGCGACCACCTCGCCCATGTGGTGTCGCAGGTGGCGGCGGCGCGGGCGCGCATCGCGGCCATCGCGCATGACAACGGGCTCGCGCCCCTGCCCTCCTCCACCAACTTCGTCGCCATCGATTGCGGCGGCGACGGCGCCTTTGCGCGCCGCGTGATGACCGGCCTCGGCGCGCGCGGCGTCTTCGTCCGGATGCCCGGCGTCGCCCCGCTCGACCGCTGCATCCGCGTCACCGCCGGACGCGAGGCCGATCTCGACACCTTCGCAGCCGCGCTTCCCGAAGCTCTGGAAGAGGCCCGCGCCGCGCCCTAGGTCCCAAGGCGAGGAGATGCGCCATGCGCCAGCCCGCCCCGGACTTCACCAATGCCTTTCTCGCCACGCTCGGCGTGCTGCTCTTCATGGGCCTACTGACGGCGGCGGCGCTGTGGGGCTGGGCCGGGGTGGCCTTCGGCGCGCTGGGCTTTGATCGCATCGCGCAACCCCTCGCCCGCCGCGCCCGGCGCTAGGCGCGGGCCGAGACCTCCGCCACGCTCGCCGCGATCAGCTCGAGGCAGTCGGGCGTGGAAAAGCGGTGGTCGGCCCCGTCCACCAGCGTCAGACGCATGTCCGGCCCCTCGGCATGCTCCAGAAGCCGCAAGGCGGTGGCCACCGAGACGTCCTCATCCGCCGTGCCTTGCAGGAAGCGCACCGGGAATTGCAGTGCCAAAGGCGTGCGCAGCACGAGGTTGCCCCGCCCTTCCTCGATCAGCCGACGGGTGATCCTGAGCGGCTCGCCATAATCGGAGGGGTAATCGAGATGGCCCTCCGCCTCGAAGCGCCCGCGCATCTCTTCGGTCATTTCCGCCCAGAACCCGTCCTCGGTGAAATCGGGCGCCGCGGCGATGGTGACGAGGCCCGCGACCTTCTCTGGCACCGCGCGCGCCAGCAAAAGCGAGATCCAGCCCCCCATCGAGGAGCCGACGAGGATCTGCGGGCCGGTGGTCAGCGACAGTGCCGCCGCCGCATCCTCGGCCCAGTCGCCGATCGCGCCCTCCTCGAAGCGGCCGCCGCTGCTGCCGTGGCCGGAATAATCGAAGCGGAGGAAGGCGCGGCCCTCCCGCCTGGCCCACTCCTCCAGAAAGACCGCCTTGGTCCCCTCCTTGTCTGAGCGGAATCCGCCCAAGAACACCACGCCCGGCCCCTGCCCCGGCAGCTGGTCATAGGCGATGCGGCGGCCCTGCGGGCTGGTGAACTCGGGCATGGGGGTCTCCGTCCTTGATCGGCGCGCAGCATCGAAGGGCGCGGCTCGGATGACAAGCCCCGCGCTTGACAGCCCGGCCCCGCCCGATCATCAAGCCCCTCACGCATATAACCCGCAACCGGGCGTTCCGTGGGCGCCAGACCGACGAGGAGGCCGACATGGCCCAGATCTCCCTCACCTTTCCCGATGGCAACAGCCGCGAGTATCCCGCCGGGGTCACCGCCGCCGAGGTGGCGCAGTCGATCTCGCCCAGCCTCGCCAAGAAGGCCATCTCCGCCGATGTGAACGGCAATCACTGGGATCTCAGCTGGCCGATCCAGCACGACAGCAAGATCGCCATCCATTCGACCAAGGACGAAGCACCCTCGATCGAGCTGATCCGCCACGCCTTCGCGCATGTCATGGCGCGCGCGGTGCAGGAGATCTGGCCCGATGTGAAGGTCACCATTGGCCCGGTCACCGAGCATGGCTGGTTCTACGATTTCGACCGCTCCGAGCCCTTCACCCCCGAAGACCTCGGCGCGATCGAGAAGAAGATGAAGGAGATCATCGCCAAGTCCGAACCGATCCGCAACGAGATCTGGGATCGGGCGCAGGCGCGCGCCTATTACCAGGAGCGCAATGAGCCCTTCAAGATCGAGCTTCTGGACCGAATCCCCGAGGATGCGCCGATCCGCATGTACTGGCATGGCGACTGGCAGGATCTCTGCCGCGGCCCGCATCTTCAGCATCTGGGCCAGCTGCCCGCCGATGCCTTCAGGCTGATGGGCGTCTCGGGCGCCTACTGGTTCGGCGACGTGTCGCGCCCGCAGCTGCAGCGCATCTCGGGCGTGGGCTTCCGCAACCGCGCCGAGCTCAAGGCGCATCTCACCATGTTGGAGGAGGCCGCCAAGCGCGACCACCGCAAGCTCGGCCGCGAGATGGACCTGTATCACTTGCAGGAAGAGGCGCCGGGCATGGTGTTCTGGCACCCCAACGGCTGGACCGTCTACCGCGCGCTGGAAGACTACATGCGCCGCCGCCAGAACGCCGCCGGTTACCGCGAGATCCGCACGCCGCAGGTCGTCGACCGCGTGCTGTGGGAGAAGTCGGGCCACTGGGAGGCCTACCGCGAGAACATGTTCATCGTCGAGGTGGACGAGGAAGGTGCCAAGGAAAAGCGCACCAACGCGCTCAAGCCCATGAACTGCCCCTGTCACGTGCAGGTCTACAACCAGGGCCTCAAATCCTACCGCGACCTGCCGCTGCGTCTGGCCGAGTTCGGCTCCTGCCACCGCTACGAATCCTCGGGCTCCATGCATGGCCTCATGCGCGTGCGCGGCTTCGTGCAGGACGACGCGCATATCTTCTGCACCGAGGACCAGCTCGAAGCGGAATGCGCGGACTTCATCGAGCTTCTGGCTTCGGTCTACGAGGATCTCGGCTTCGAGAAGTTCGACATCAAGCTCTCCACCCGGCCCGAGACCCGCGTCGGCTCCGACGAGATCTGGGACAAGGCCGAGAGCGCGCTCGAAGCCGCGATCAAGAAGGCGGGCGCGGATTACACCGTCGATCCGGGCGAAGGCGCGTTCTATGGGCCGAAGCTCGACTTCAAGCTCACCGATGCGATCGGGCGCGAGTGGCAGTGCGGCACCTTCCAGGCCGACTTCAACCTGCCCGACCGGCTGGATGCGGAGTTCGTCAACGAGAAGGGCGACAAGGCGCGACCCGTCATGCTGCACCGCGCGATCCTCGGCTCCTTCGAGCGATTCCTGGGGATTCTCATCGAGAACCACGCCGGTCGCTTGCCGCTCTGGCTGGCACCCCGTCAGGTCGTCGTGGCCTCGATCGTCTCGGATGCGGATGACTACGTGAACGAGGTGGTCGCCACGCTGAAGAAGGCCGGAATCCGCGCCGAGGCCGACACCCGCAACGAGAAGATCAACTACAAGGTGCGCGAGCATTCGGTCGGCAAGGTGCCGGTGATCCTCGCCATCGGTGGGCGCGAGGTCGAGGAGCGCACCGTTAGCCTGCGCCGTCTGGGCGAAAACCGCTCCGAGGTGCTGGGCCTCGACGCGGTGGTCGAGACCCTGAAGGAGGAGGCGACGCCGCCGGACCTGCGCCGCGCGGGCTGAGGCTCAGAGCCCCTGGCGGTATGCCCCGCCCTCTTCGATCACCGGGCGCTTCAGAAGCGCCGGGTGATCCTCCAGAAGCCCGGCCACTGGCCGGGCTTTTTCGTCGTCGCTGAGCCCGCGCCACGTGGTCGAGGACCGGTTGATCGCCCGCTCGCCAAAGGCCGCGACGATCGCCGCGCGTTCCTCGGCCGCCAGCGGCTCGGCGCGCATATCGACCAGAACGGGATCGTGCCCCCGTTCCTTCAGCGCCTTCATCGCGGCGCGCGTCTTGTCACAGGTCTTCAGCCCCAGAACCCGCATCTTTCCCTCCACATGTGATTTGCCTTTCAGTGACGCGCCCTAATGTCCTTGGCAACCGCAAGGCGTGCGGTCGGACTTCAAGCGACGGGAGACAGTGCCATGCCAAAGGGCACCGTGAAATGGTTCAACACCACCAAGGGATATGGCTTCATCGCGCCGGAGGATGGCGGCAAGGACATCTTCGTCCACATCTCGGCGGTGGAGCGCTCCGGCCTCACCGGCCTCGCCGATGACGAACCGGTGGAGTTCGAGTTGATCGAAGGTCGGGATGGCAGGGAGATGGCGGGGAATTTAAGGAAGGTTTAATCTTCCGTTGGACGCTTTCTTATAGGGAACGAGAATTCTCGCAATTCTACCCAATCATCTTCATCACATTTGAAGCAAAGTTTGTACACGCCCAACTTTGCAAAAGTGACTTCTGTTTTATTAAGGACCAGCATAAAATCTACAGCCTCGGCCTCCGATGGGACTTTATCTCCGCTGCCTTGACTTGCAGGGAATGAATGCTCTATCGGAGTGTCCATACTATCGCTTGACGTTAATTTTAGAGATATTCTTTTTGGAAAAGGAAGCTGCACCTCAATCTCCAAAAAAAATGCCATCCTTTCTACAGTGGTCGGTTCATCAGAAAACAGAGCAGGGCCTGACTGGTCCGCTCCAATAATAATGGCTTTCCCACTCGCCTCACGCCGAACCTCATCTGCCATAACGGCCGATAGACATTTAACCCTTCTCACTGCATGCCACCCAGTACTTTTACTTCCATAAAGGATGAGGCATTATTGTCTTTATCATTTACCCTGCAACTTTCGACAATACTTCCGCGACTGACACCTGAAGCGCTCTCGGTAGCATATAGAAACCAAGTCTTGAAGAATGATTCTTGGCTTTCGATTTCTCTATCGAAGAAAGGCGTGCACCAAGGATCGGAGATGCAGACTGCCTCCATTCGAGAAGAACTTTTTTCGGCTCTGTACGCCTCTATTACAATAGAGATCATCTCGTTCAAACTTACCGAACTCTCTTTTGCAGATTGCGCCAAGAAGCGGTGAAGGTCGGGCTTCACTCTAACGTTAAACACCCCTTTAAATGGCCGATCCGGCTCCACCCCTCGCTCCAGACAGTCATCAAGATAAAAATCTACAGCTGCACGAAACTCAATCAGAAGTTCTTCGGGAGTATCAGCTTGGTAGGTTACCAAATCACGAATGTGCAGAAGCTTGCCATGTAGAATATTGTCTTCAATATCTACGTCTGCAGAACCAAGGTATCCCTTGTACTCTAGTGTTTTCATATCAAGCCTTCCCGACTTAACACCTCAAGCGCATCGCGGATTTGATATTTCTTCAGAATGTTGCCGGGATGAGGTTCGTGAAAATACAATCTAGGCAGCCCCTCACCCTCAAACATTCGTCTTGAGCCCTTGCTGTTTCGCACAGAGTAGCCGAAATATCCTAGTAACCGCGTAAACTCGGCCCAAGTGAAGTCAGAAGGAACCTGTTGGAACCTCTGCAAGAGCCGTTCACGTCTACTCATACGCTTCGTCCTGTCACTAAATCTAGTTACTTTGTGCTTGCAAGCAAGTTTAGTCACCGCTCTGTGTGCTTCAGGACCTCGGTAAACTCCCGCCACTCCCGGGCGCTCATCCCGGACGTCTCCTGCGTCACTTCTTCCCCAGCGAGCATCCGACGCAGACACTCTACACCTGAGGCTGAAAGAGTCACGCTGCCAAGGCGATACTCCTCGAAGGCGCGGTAGGCGGCGGGCACCCAGTCCTCGACCATCTCGCAGATCGCATCCGCATAGACCCGGATCTCGTATTGCGCGTGGGGATCGGCGCGCAGGCGCAGGAAGTGGAACAGGTTGTGCAGATCCACCTTCCAGTACCACTGCGTGTAGATGTTGGCGGGCAGGTTCATCCGCGCCAGCTCGCGCGCGAGGCCCTGCTGGCCGTCATCCGAGATCATCTGCTCGTAATGGTCATAGGCGCGGTGCGCGTCCTCGCGCAGCCAGTCGAGCACGCGGGCCGATTCCTCCGCGCCCAGCACCTCGCCCCGGCCCTGATTGTTCTGGCTCGACTGCGCGGCGAGGTCTTCGGCGCGCGGAATGTAGAACTCCCGGTCGAGGATCGAGTAGCGGGCGGAGTATTCGTTGACGTTGGCGGTGCGGTGGCGGATCCACTGCCGCGCGACGAAGACGGGCAGCTTCACGTGCAGCTTCAGCTCGCACATCTCGAACGGCGTCGAGTGCCAGTGCCGCATCAGGTAGCGGATCAGCCCCTCGTCGTTCTGCACCGACTTGGTGCCGCGCCCGTAGCTGACGCGCGCCGCCTGGCAGATCGCGGCGTCGTCGCCCATGTAGTCGATCATCCGCACGAAGCCGTGGTCGAGCACGGGCTTGGGGACATAGAGATGCTTCTCCGCCCCTTCCGAGACGGCGCGCAGCGTGGGGCGGGGGGTGGCGCGCAGATCGGCGATCTCGGCGTCCTGCTCGGGCGTCAGCGGCATGGGGGATCTCCTTGGTCCGGGTCTGGGGCCTTGCATAGCCGCCGCGTGGCAGGAGGGGAACATCCCCTCTCCACGGTGGCGGCCCCGGGGGGCGGCGCGTTGACAGTCCCCGCCCCCGGCGGAACTCTCGGCCCGACACTGACCGAGGACGCCCCGATGACCCGCCTGCTCTCCACCGCCGCGCTCATGGCCCTGCTGTCCGCCTGCGGCGACGGGCAGCCTTTCGTGTTCGATGAGGTGGAGGATGCGGTCGAGGATGACGAGACGCCGACCGGGGAGGAGGAGGATGGCTTCGAAGGCGATGCCGACCTGCCGCCGGGCACGGCCACGCCCTCGCCCGATGCCTCGATCCGGCGTTTCGAGCCCTTGGGCGAAAGCGGCGGCGGATTCGTGCGCAGCGTCAGCTACGATGCCGCCGACGAAAGCTTCACCGTCGACAACCTCGCCTTCGACGGCATCACCCCCTACCGGCGCGACGATGTCCTGCCAAGCATGGGCGGCTATGCGGTGTTCGAAAGCGACGAGACCGTGCGCGACACGGTGAACGGCGACGATATCGGCCAGCTCGACTACCGCGCGATCTATGGCGTCAGCCGCAACAACACCCGAGTGGACGGCGAGCGCCTGCCGGTCTCGCGCTTTGCCATCGTGCGCAGCGGCGACTTCATCGATTACGGCTTCGGCGGCTTTCTCTACGAGCGCAACGGCGGCGTAGTGCTGCCCGAGCGGCGCGACGGACAGGCGATCTTTGTTGGCGATTACGCCGGCACGCGGGTCTTCTCCGGGCGCGGCGGGCAGGAGCTGACCGAAGGCACGATGCAGATCGCGGTAGATTTCACCGATTTCAACGAGTCCGAGGGCGTCGACGGGATGCTCTACGACCGCCGCGCCTTCGATGCCGCGACCGGCGAGGAGATCAGGGCGACCCAGAGCGGCGTGCGGAGGGAAACGGCCGATGGCGTCGTGCTCGACCTGCCGACGGCGCGCTTCACCCTTGCCACCGGCTCGACCACCGCCGATGGCGAGATCCTGGGCACCATCAGCAGCAACGTCGCGCTTGACGGCACCGTCGAGGATTACGAAAGCGGCAGCTATTACGGCATCATCGGCGGCGATCTGAACACCGGCGGCGAGGTGGTCGGCGTGCTCGTCATGACCTCGGACGATCCGCGCTATGAGGGCGTGACGGCGCAGGAGACCGGCGGCTTCATCCTCTACCGCGACGCGCCGTGAGGCTTTTGCGCGCGGTCCTCGCGAAGGTCGCCCTGTCGCTCGGGCTGGCCGCGCCCCTCTCGGCGCAGGTGACGCTCGACGCGGCGCAGCTGCGCTCCGTGGCGGTGGCGCGGATGGCGGCGGGCGATCTCGCACAGGCCGAGGTGATGGCGCGCGCGCTGCTCGCGCGCGACCCCGAGGACGCAACCGCGCTCAGCATCGCGGC
>NZ_JAMYXC010000067.1 GCF_024159025.1 Limimaricola litoreus | reverse complement strand
CGCGCGGCCCGAGGGGCCGCGGCGCGCGGGGCGGCGGGAGGACGGGGCCGGGCCGCGGGTCGGGGAAGGCATCATCGGTCTGATCCGTTCGAAGGGCGCGTCGGTGCGCTTTGGCAGCACTACGCCCCCGGCAGCCCGATGTTCCCCCCGGCGTATGCAAAGAGGCCGGTGCGTCACCGCACCGGCCTCCTTTTCCGCTCCGGTCGCTACGCGCCGATCACTCGGCGGGCAGCGCCACCTTCTCGACCATGAGCGGGTGCGGGATGTGGCGCAGCATCTCCTTGGGGCAGACCTGCAGGAAGTTGTGCTTCTCGCTGTCCCAATGCTGCAGGATTTCGGCGGCCTTGCGGCTGCCGGTCTCGAGCTGATGCCGCTCGATCAGGCTCTTGAGCTGGTTTTCCCAATGCTCGACCGTGACGCCGCAGGTGACGAGCGTCTCGGTGTTCATCAGCGGCTCGGCAAGCCCCTCGGGGTCGTAGAGATAGGCCATGCCGCCGGTCATGCCCGCGCCGAAGTTGGCGCCGATGCTGCCGAGAATCACCGCGACGCCGCCGGTCATGTATTCACAACCATTGGTGCCGCAGCCCTCGATCACCACATGCGCGCCCGAGTTGCGCACTGCAAAGCGCTCCCCCGCACGGCCCGAGGCGAAGAGATACCCCGCGGTCGCGCCGTAGAGCACGGTGTTGCCGATGATCGTGTTCTCGGAGGCCACGAGCGGGCTGGCCATGGCCGGGCGCACCACGATGATCGCCCCCGAAAGGCCCTTGCCGACATAGTCGTTGGCGTCGCCCGAAACCTCGATCTTCAGCCCCGGCGCGCCGAAGGCGCCGAGCGACTGGCCGGCCGAACCGGTCAGCTTGACGGTCAGGTGGTCGGGCTGCAGCTGGTTGCGCATGCCGAAGTTCTCGACGATGTGCGCCGAGACGCGGGTGCCGATGGTGCGATGCGTGTTCTGCACCGCGTATTGCAGCTGCATCTTCTCGCCATCCTCGAGGAAGCGCTGGGCATCCTTGACGATCTCGGCATCCAGAGTGTCGAGCACCTCGTTGCGCGGCTTGCTCCGATCATAGCGGATGCTCTTGGTGCCATCCACTGTGATCAAGAGCGGGTTGAGGTCGAGATCGTCGAGATGGGCGGAGCCGCGCGACACCTGCGTCAGCAGGTCGGCCCGGCCGATCACCTCGTCGAGCGAGCGCGCGCCGATCGAGGCCAGGATCTCGCGCACTTCCTCGGCGTAGAAGGTGATGAGGTTCACCACCTTGTCGGCATTGCCCGAGAACTTTTCGCGCAGCGCCTCGTCCTGTGTGCAGACGCCCACCGGGCAGGTGTTGGACTGGCACTGGCGCACCATGATGCAGCCCATGGCGATGAGCGCGGCGGTGCCGATGCCGTATTCCTCGGCCCCCATCATCGCCGCCATGACGATGTCGCGCCCGGTGCGCAGGCCGCCGTCGGTGCGCAGCGTCACCCGGCTGCGCAGGTTGTTCATCGACAGCACCTGATGCGCCTCGGTGAGACCCATCTCCCACGGCAGGCCCGCGTATTTGATCGAGGTGGCGGGGCTGGCCCCGGTGCCGCCGTTGTGGCCCGAGATCAGGATCACGTCGGCCTTGGCCTTGGCCACGCCCGCCGCGATGGTGCCGACGCCCGAGGAGGACACCAGCTTCACCGTCACCTTGGCGCGCGGGTTGATCTGCTTGAGGTCATAGATCAGCTGCGCGAGGTCCTCGATCGAGTAGATGTCGTGATGCGGCGGCGGCGAGATGAGGGTCACCCCTTCCGTCGAATGCCGCAGACGCGCGATCAGCTTGGTGACCTTCATGCCCGGAAGCTGGCCACCCTCGCCCGGCTTGGCGCCCTGCGCCACCTTGATCTCCAGTTCCTCGCAGGCGCCGAGATACTCGGCGGTGACGCCGAATCTACCGCTCGCCACCTGCTTGATCTTGGCGCTCGGGTTGTCGCCATTGGCCTCGGGCAGGAAATGCGCCGGATCCTCGCCGCCCTCGCCCGAATCGGACTTGGCGCCGATGCGGTTCATCGCGACGTTGAGCGTCTTGTGCGCCTCGGGGGAGAGCGCGCCCAAGGACATGCCCGGCGTGACGAAGCGCTTGCGGATCGAGGTGATGCTCTCGACCTCCTCGATCGGGATCGGGCCGCCCATCGGCTTGATCGCGAGCAGGTCGCGCAGGTGGATCGGCGGGTTGGCCTGCATGGTCGCGGCATATTGCTTCCACAGCTCATAGGAGGCGCGGTCGCAGGCGGCCTGCATCATGTGCATGGTCGTGGCTTCCCAGGCGTGCTTCTCGCCCGAGCGGCGCGACTTGTAGAAGCCGCCGATCGGCAGCGCGCCCAGATCGGTGCCCTGCTGCGCCCAGCCGCGGGCATGGACCTCCTCGAGCTTCTTCTGGATGCCGGTGAGGCCGATGCCCGAGATGCGGCTGTGCATGCCGGGGAAATACTCGGCGCACATCGCGCGCGACAGGCCCACGGCTTCGAAGTTGAGACCGCCGCGATAGGACGAGATCACCGAGATGCCCATCTTGGCCATGATCTTGAGAAGGCCCGCATCCACCGCGTCGCGGTAGCGGCGCATGATGTCGGTGAGCGTGCCTTCGAGCAGGCCGCGGTTGAGCCGGTCGGCAAGGCTGTCCTGCGCGAGATAGGCGTTCACCGTGGTCGCGCCCGAGGAGATCAGCACCGCGAAGTAATGCGGGTCGACGCATTCGGCGGAGCGCACGTTGACCGAGCAGAAGGTGCGCAGCCCCTTGCGGGTCAGCCAGCTGTGCACGGCCGAGGTGGCGAGGATCATCGGCATGCCGATCCGATCCTCGTCCTGATGCTGGTCGGTGAGCACGATATGCCCCGCCCCCGAGCGCACCGCATCCTCGGCCTCGGCGCGGATCCGCTCCAGCCCGGCGCGCAGCCCGTCGGGCGCCCCGCCGGTGGGGAAGGTGCAGTCGATGAAGGCCACCTGCGCGCCGAACTGCTCGACCATGGTGTCGAACTCGGCATTGGCGATGAAGGGGCTCTCCAGCACCAGGATCTCAGCCTGGCTTGAGCTTTCGTCGAGCACGTTCTTGAGGTTGCCGAAGCGCGTCTTGAGCGACATCACCCGGCTTTCGCGCAGGCTGTCGATCGGCGGGTTGGTCACCTGGGAGAAGTTCTGCCGGAAGAAATGCGACAGCGGGCGGTACTTGGTCGAGAGCACGGCCGAGGGGGTGTCGTCGCCCATCGACGCGATCATCTCCTTGCCGTCCTCGGCCATCGGCGCGAGGACCTGCTCCAGCTCCTCGATCGAGTAGCCCGCGGCGATCTGGCGGCGGCGCAGCTCGGGGCCCTCGAACAGCGGCTCCTCGGGGATCTCGCGCAGGATGTCGTTGAGGTTCACGACCTTCTCGATCCACTCGCCGAAGGGCTGGGAGGCGGCCAGCGCGTCCTTCATCTCGGCGTCGTGGAACAGCCGGCCCTCGGCCATGTCGACGGCGATGAGCTGGCCCGGGCCGAGCGCGCCCTTCTCGATGACGCCGGCCTCGTCCACCGGCACCATGCCGGCCTCGGAGCCCGCGACGAGCAGCCCGTCACCGGTGACGACGTAGCGCATGGGCCGAAGGCCGTTGCGGTCGAGACCGGCGCAGACCCAGCGGCCATCGGTCATGGCGAGCGCCGCGGGCCCGTCCCAGGGCTCCATCACCGCGTTGCAGTAGGAATACATGTCCTGCCAGGCTTTGGGCATCTCGACCCGGCTCTTGGACCAGGCCTCGGGCACCAGCATGGTCTTGGCCATCGGCGCGTTGCGCCCCGCGCGCACCAGCACCTCGAACACCGAATCGAGCGCGGCCGAATCCGACGAGCCCTGCGGCACGATCGGCTTGATGTCCTCGGCCATCTCGCCAAAGGTCGAGGAGGCCATGCGGATCTCGTGGCTCTTCATCCAGTTGACGTTGCCCTTGAGCGTGTTGATCTCGCCGTTGTGGGCGAGCATGCGGAAGGGCTGGGCCAGCCACCATTGCGGGAAGGTGTTGGTCGAATAGCGCTGGTGATAGAGCGCGAAGGCGCTTTCGAAGCGCTCGTCCATCAGGTCGGGGTAGAACACCGCCACCTGCTCGGCCAGCATCATGCCCTTGTAGATCACCGAGCGGCACGACAGCGAGGCGAGGTAGAGCTCGCGCACGCCGGCGGCGATCGCCGCGCGCTCGATCCGGCGGCGGATGATGTAGAGCTCGCGCTCGAACTGCTCCTCGTCGATGTCCTTCTCGCAGCGGATCAGGATCTGCTCGATCTCGGGGCGGGTGGCGTTGGCCTTTTCGCCCAGGCAGGTGATGTCGACCGGCACGTGGCGCCAGCCGTAGATGTAGTGCCCCATGCGCAGCACTTCGGTCTCGACGATGGTCCGGCAGGTTTCCTGCGCGCCGAAATCGTTGCGCGGCAGGAAGACCTGGCCCACGGCGATGCGGCGTTCGGCCATCGGCTCGTGGCCGGTGCGGCGGATCTGGTCCTCGAAGAAGGCGCGCGGGATCTGCACGTGGATGCCCGCGCCGTCGCCGGTCTTGCCGTCGGCGTCGACGGCGCCGCGGTGCCACACGGCCTTCAGCGCGGCGATGCCCTTTTCGACCACCGAGCGCTGCGGCGTGCCGTCGATCGAGACGACGAGGCCGACGCCGCATGAGGCGTGCTCGTCATCCTCGCGGTAGAGGCCGTGCTCGGCCATGTAAGCGCGCTTGGCCTCTTCCGAGGCGACCCAGGCGTCATCATAGGTGGTCATGGAAGATCTCCTTGGCGGGGGTTGCGGGGGCCTTGGACATGGTCGCGCCGCAGCCGTGTTTGGGATGGGACGAGAGGAAGCCCGGCTCGTCCGGGAAGATGAATTCGACGGGGCTGTCGTCGGAGGAGAAGCTGCCCTCGGGACCGGTCACCTCGCTGGTGCCCGACAAAAAGATCCGCCGGGCGCGGTCGATGAACTCGGTGCCGCGGCTGACCCAGAGCACCTCGCCCTCGGCGCTGGTGGCGCGCACCTCGTAATCGGTGCGCTCCAGCTCGACGCCGTCGATGGTCTCGGTCTCGCCGGTCAGCACGTCGAAGCCGACGTAGCGGGTTTCGCCGACCTGGTCCGACAGGGTGGTGAAGTCGAAGCTGTCGGCGCCGGTCTGCGTAAGCTCGGTAAAGGAGGCCGGGTCGGCGGGATCGGGGGCCAGCGCCTCGCGCCGGTCGGCGCGCGGATAGACGCTCTCGATCCACTGGGTCTCGTGGTCGATCGCGCCGAAGTAGCTCACCCCGTCGAGATCGAGATCGACCCGCCGGCGCCAGCCCTCGGGGTCGGCCTCGCAGGTGAAGTGATGCGAGACGCTGCAATTGGCGGTCTGCACCGTCATCGTGGCGGTGCAGCCCTCGGGCAGCGTCACCTGCCGCGGGGACTGGGCCATCGCGGCCGCGGGCAGCGCGCATAGCAGCAAGGCGAAGGGCGTCTTCATGGCTGTCTCCGTGATCGGAACCGTAGGACGGGGCCGGGGCGCGCCGGACCGGGGCCCGGGCGCCTCGGCGCGGCGCGGGCTCACTCGGCGGCGACGCCCGCGCTGGCGGACTGGTCGAGATAGTTGACGATCGCGCTCGCGCTGTCGCGCCCGTCGCGGATCGCCCAGACGACCAGAGAGGCGCCGCGCACGATGTCGCCCACCGCGAAGACCCCGTCGAGCGAGGTGGCGCCGGTGCCGAACTCGGCCCGCACGGTGCCCCAGCGGGTCACTTCCAGCCCCTCGACACCCCACAGCGTCGGCAGGTCCTCGGGCTCGAAGCCGAGCGCCTTGACGACGAGATCGGCCTCTTCGAGGTAATCCGCGCCCTCGATCTTCTCGGGCATGCGGCGGCCCGTGGCATCCGGCGTGCCGAGGCGCATCTTGTGGACATGCACGCCCTTGACGCCCTGCGCGCCGCATTCGAAACCTTTCGGCGCCGAAAGCCAGACCAGTTCGACGCCTTCCTCCTCGGCGTTCGCCACCTCGCGCTGGCTTCCCGGCATGTTGGACCGGTCGCGGCGATAGAGGCACTTCACGCTCTCCGCGCCCTGCCGGATCGCGGTGCGCACGCAGTCCATCGCCGTGTCGCCACCGCCGATCACCACGACCTTCTTGCCCGCCGCGTTCAGCTCGCCGCTGTCGTATTCGGGCACCTCGTCGCCAAAGTTCTTGCGGTTCGAGGCGGTGAGGTAGTCGATGGCGCGGACCACGCCGTCGTGGTCGCTCTCGGGCAGGTCGCGCGACTTGTAGACGCCGGTGGCGATCATCACCGCGTCATGCTTGCCGCGGATCGCGTCGAAGGAGATGTCCTCGCCGACCTTGCAGTTGAGCACGAACTCGACGCCCGACTCCTCAAACTGCTTCGTGCGGCGGTCGACGACCTCCTTTTCCAGCTTGAAGCCCGGGATGCCGTAGGTCATCAGCCCGCCGACGCGGTCGTAGCGGTCATAGACCGTGACCTGCACGCCGGCACGGCGCAGGTAGTCGGCCGCCGCGAGGCCACCGGGGCCCGCGCCGATGATGCCGACGCTCTCGGGGCGCTCGCGGGCGGGCAGGATCGGCTTGACCCAGCCCTCTTCCCAAGCGGTGTCGGTGATGTATTTCTCGACCGAGCCGATGGTGACGGTGCCGTGGCCCGACTGCTCGATCACGCAGTTGCCCTCGCAAAGCCGGTCCTGCGGGCAGATGCGGCCGCAGATCTCGGGGAAGGTGTTGGTCGCCTGGGAGACCTCGTAGGCCTCCTGCAGCCTGCCCTGGGCGGTCAGGCGCAGCCAATCGGGGATGTTGTTGTGCAGCGGGCAATGGGTCTGGCAATAGGGCACGCCGCACTGGCTGCAGCGGCTCGACTGCTCGGCCGCCTTGTCACGGGCGAACTCGGCGTAGATCTCCTGGAAATCCTCGCGCCGCGCTGTGGCCAGACGCTTTTCCGGCATGTCGCGCGGCACCGACACGAATTTCAGCATCTTGTTCTCGGCCATGGCTGGTCTCTCCCTCTGGCTGGGCTTGCCGTGGGGATAGCCAAAGCCCGGCCGGATGAAAAGTCAGCATGCATGACCTATTTAACGCTTTCTGAAGCAAGAGGCGAAAAACTTTCGCTTTGCGACGCAAAATAAGGTCAGCTTTCGTTACCTATAAACCTAACCGGCGAGAAAGAGACCGGCCAACGCGACAAGACCCACCGCGATTCGCCACCAGCCGAACAGCGCGTAGCCGTGCTTCGAGACGTATCCGAGCAGCCATTTCACCACAATCACGGCGGTGACGAAGGCCATGGCAAAGCCGATGGCGATCTCGTTGAGCGCGCTCCAGTCGAGCACGTCGCGGTTCTGGAACAGGTCGTAGGCCACGGCCCCGGCCATGGTCGGCATCGACAGGAAGAAGGAGAACTCCGCCGCCGCGCGCTTGCTCACCCCCATCAGCAGCCCGCCAACGATGGTCGCGCCCGAACGCGACACCCCAGGCACCATCGCCAGCACTTGGAAGAAGCCGATCGCCAGCGCCGTGCGCACCGGCAGTCTCATCGCGTCCTCGTGGCGGGTGCGCAGCGCCATGCGATCGACGAAGAGCAGCACGATGCCGCCCAGCACCAGCATGACGGCGATCAGGACGGGCGTCTCGAACAGCACCGTCTTGATGATGTCATGCGCCAGCACGCCGATCACCGCCGCCGGCAGGAAGGCGATCAGCACCGCGGCGATGAAGCGCCGCGCCGCCGGGTCATGCGGCGCGTCGCGCAGCACGCGCCACAGCTGCCCGAAGTAGAGCGTCAGCAGCGCCAGCACCGCGCCGAGCTGGATCACCACCTCGAAGGTCTTGCCGGCGCTCTCGAAGCCCAGGAAATGCCCTGCGAGCAGTAGGTGACCGGTCGAGGAGACCGGAATGAACTCCGTCAGCCCCTCCAGCAGGCCGAGCAGGAGCGGCAGGAGAATCGTCTCTCCGGTCATGGCAATGCGTGTCCCGTATCAGTGGCGGCGCAGGTTGCGCGCGGATTCCTTGATCGCCAGATACTGCCCCGAGGGGCGGAAACGCCACAGGTAGTCGGGCAGCACCGCTTCCATCGCGACGGGGCTGATGCCCAGATCGGCGAAACCTTTCGCGCCCCTGCCCACGACGTTGTCGCTTTGCAGATTGGCGACCTGGTCGGCGGTGATCGGCGCGCGCACCAGCCCGAGGCTGAGCATCTGCACCAGCCCGCCGACAGCGGCCATCAGCCGGCCGATCCCGAAGGGCAGCCCGATCACGAGGCGGCGGCGGCGGATCATCTGCAGCATCTGCACGATCAGCTCGCGGAAGGTGTGCGTGTCCGGCCCGCCCAGCTCGTAGATGCCGGGGGCTGCGTCGCCGATGACGGCCAGCTCGGCGGCATGGGCCACGTCGTCGACATGCACGGGCTGGAATTTCGTGTTCGCGCCGACCACCGGGATCACCGGCGAGACCTGCGCCATGGAGGCGAAACGGTTGAAGAACTCGTCCTCGGCACCGAACAGGATGGAGGGGCGCAGGATCACCGCATCCGGCATGTGCCGCAACACGCCCGCCTCGCCCGCCGCCTTGGAGCGGGCGTATTCGCTCGGGCTCTCTTCATCCGCGCCGATCGCGGAGACATGCACCATGCGCCCCACGCCCTCTTCGGCGGCGAGGCGGGCGATCCGCTCGGGCCCCTCCTCCTGCACCGCGTGAAAGGTGTTGCGCCCTTTTTCGGCCAGCACGCCCACGCAGTTAACCACCGCATCGGCGCCGGTCAGCGCCGCGCGCACGCTGTCGTCGTCGCGGATGTTGCAGAAGATCGGCTCGACCTGCCCCACCACGCCGTAGGTCCGCACGAAGAGCGCCTCTTCGGGACGGCGGCAGGCGACGCGCACGCGCCAGCCCTGATGCGCCAGCCGGCGCGAGATATAGCGCCCGAGGAAGCCCGATCCGCCAAAGATGGTCACAAGTCCGGTCATCGGCCCCGCCCTGATAAGGTGAATTGACGCCTCGCGGTTTACCCGCCGGGGCGGATGCGGACAAGCGCCGATCCGGGCCCTTGGTTTCGCGGGAGTGTCGCGCGCCCCACGCCCGGCGCAGGTTTCGGGCCGTTCGCGAGCGCGCGCCTCGCCCCTGCCCGGCCTGCCGCAGCGGCAGCGCGGATTTCGCGAGATTTCTCGTTGACACCCCCCGGCCCTTTCCGTAGATCGCCCCTCACACGACCTGCCCAGGTGGTGGAATTGGTAGACGCGCTGGCTTCAGGTGCCAGTGTCCGAAAGGACGTGGAGGTTCGAGTCCTCTCCTGGGCACCATCCCTCCTCGTAATTCAACAGCGAGGACATCGTGGCAAACCACCTCTATCAGCACGACCTGCCCGACGGGCTCGATCTCGGCCCCTCCGTGGCGATCGATTGCGAGACCATGGGCCTCAACCCGGTGCGCGACCGGCTATGCCTGGTGCAGATGTCCTCGGGCGACGGCGAATGCCACATGGTGCAGGTCCATCGCGGCCAGACCGAGGCGCCCAACCTCAAGCGCCTGCTCGAAGATCCGCAGGTGCTCAAGCTGTTCCACTTCGGCCGATTCGACATCGCGGCGCTGCAAAGCGCCTTCGGCGCGCGCACCGCGCCGGTCTATTGCACCAAGATCGCCTCGAAGATGGTGCGCACCTATACGGATCGGCACGGGCTGCGGCAGCTGCTGCAGGAGCTGGTCGGCGTCGACATTTCCAAGCAGCAGCAGCAATCCGACTGGGGCGCCGGGGAACTGACCCCCGCGCAGCTCGACTACGCCGCCTCGGACGTGCTGCACCTGCACCGGCTCAAGGCTGTGCTCGACGAGCGGCTGGCGCGCGAGGGGCGCAGCGAACTGGCGCAGGCCTGCTTCGATTTCCTGCCCACCCGCGCGGCGCTCGATCTGGCAGGCTGGGCCGATGCCGACATCTTCTCGCACTGAAATGGCCGGGACATCGCAGCGCCCCGATGATCTCGAGATCGCCCGTCAGGTGATCGCGGAGGAGGCCGCGGGCCTCGCCGCCCTGGCGCGAGGGCTCGATGGCGGTTTCACCGCCGCGCTCGACGCGATCCGTGCCGCCCCCGGCCGGGTCATCGTCTCGGGGATGGGCAAATCGGGGCATATCGCGCGCAAGATCGCCGCCACCCTCGCCTCGACCGGCACGCCCGCCTCCTTCGTGCATCCCGCCGAAGCCAGCCATGGCGATCTGGGGATGATCTCGCGCGGCGACGTGGTGCTGGTGCTGTCGAATTCGGGCGAGACGCCCGAGCTGGCCGACCTCGTGGCCCATACGCGGCGATTCGGCATCCCGCTGATCGGCGTCGCGGCGCGGCCCAAAAGCACGCTGATGACACAGGCGGACATCGCCATCGTGCTGCCCGACCAGCCCGAGGCCTGCGGCATCGGCGTGGTGCCCACCACCTCGACCACCATGACGCTGGCGCTGGGCGACGCGCTGGCCATCGCGCTGATGCGCGGGCGCGGCTTCACCGCCGAGGATTTCCGCGCGTTTCACCCGGGCGGCAAGCTCGGCGCGCGGCTGGCGCAGGTGCGCGACCTGATGCACGGGGCCGCCGAGCTGCCGCTGGTGGCGCTCGACGCGCCGATGACCGACGCGTTGCTGGCCATCACGGGGGCGGGATTCGGCGTGGTCGGGGTCACCGACGCGCAGGGCGGCCTTGCGGGGATCGTCACCGACGGCGACCTGCGCCGCCACATGGAGGGGCTTCTCGACCACGCGGCGGGCGAGGTGATGACCCCCGCGCCGCGCACCATCCGCCCCGACGCGCTCGCCGCCGAGGCGCTGGCGCAGATGAACGCGCGCAAGATCACCTGCCTCTTCGTCGTGGACGAGGAGGACGCCGCGCGTCGCCCGCTGGGGATCCTGCACATCCACGACTGCCTGCGCGCCGGCGTGGCCTGATGCACGCGCGCGACAACGCCTATTCGCGCTTCATCGGCCGGGCCAAGGTGCTCTTGCCGCTGGTCGGGCTGGTGCTGCTCTCGACGCTGTTCCTGATCGCGCGCAGCCCGCAGGGCACCGGCGAGATCCCCTTTGCCGAGATCGAGGCGATCGCCCGCGAGCAAAGGGTCAGCGCGCCGCGATTCGCCGGCACCGCCGAGAACGGCGCTTCGATCGCGCTCGAGGCGGCGACAGTGCGGCCCGCCGCGCAGGGACGCTACGAGATCGAGACGCCGACCGGGGTGATCGAAAGCCCCGAGGGCGCCCGGATCGAAATGCGCGCCGCCACCGGGGAGGTCGACGCGCAGAGGCGGCAGCTGCGGCTCGACGGGCCGGTCACGGTCGTCTCCTCGCTGGGCTACCGCGCCGAGACGCCGGTGCTCATGGCCGATCTCTCCACCGGCGGCGTGGTCTCCTCGGGCGAGATCGAGGTCGATGGCCCCTTCGGCCGGTTCAGCGCCGGGGAGATGCGCAGCGAGATGCCCGAAGGCGAAGCGCCGCGCATGGTGTTCTCCAAGGGCGTGCGGCTGCTATATGATCCCGCAAGCCAAGGAGAGAGCCGATGATCCGCACCACCGCCCTTGCCATCGCCCGTGCCGCCCTTGTGGCCGGCCTGCTGCTGCCCGGCCTCGCCTCGGCGCAGACCCAGATGGCGCTGGGCGGGCTCACCGCCGACCCCGATGCGCCCGTGGAGATCACCGCCGAGAGCCTCAACGTCGATCAGGCCACGGGCCGCGCCACCTTCGAAGGCGAGGTGCTGATCGGCCAAGGCGAGATGAAGATCTCCGCCGCCACGGTCGAAGTGGTCTATGACGACGCCACGGGCGAGATCGCGCGGCTCGAAGCGCAAGGCGGCGTCACCTTCGTCACCGCCACCGAGGCCGCCGAGGCGCAGGCCGCGGTCTACGACATCTCGGGCGGCACGCTGCTGCTCACCGGTGACGTGCTGCTGACCCAGGGGCGCACGGCGCTCTCCTCGCAGCGCATGGAGATCGACCTCGCCGCCGGCACGGCGCAGCTGACGGGGGGCGTGCGCAGCGTCATCGAGCCCGCGCAGGGCGCGGCTGCACAGTGAGCGACAGGGCCACCCTCGATCTCACGCCCGGCTCGGGCGGGCTGCGCGTCACCGGCCTGCGCAAGAGCTACCGCAAGCGCCCGGTGATCCGCGACGTGTCGCTGCATCTCGACCGCGGCGAGGTGGTGGCGCTCCTGGGCCCCAACGGCTCGGGCAAGACCACCTGTTTTTATTCCATCGCCGGGCTGGTCAGCCCCGAGGGCGGGCAGGTCACCATCGACGGGCGCGACGCCACGCTTCTGCCGATGTATCGCCGCGCCCGGCTCGGCATCGGCTACCTTCCACAGGAGATGTCGGTGTTTCGCGGCCTCAACGTCGAGGACAACATCCTCGCCGTGCTGGAGATCGCCGAGCCGGACCGCACCTCGCGGCGCGAGCGGCTCGAGGAGCTTTTGTCGGATTTCTCGATCGGCCACCTGCGCCGCGCGCCGGCGCTGGCGCTCTCGGGCGGCGAACGCCGCCGGGTCGAGATCGCGCGCTGCCTTGCCGCCAACCCGCGCTACGTGCTGCTCGACGAGCCCTTTGCCGGCGTCGATCCGATCGCGGTGGGCGACATCCGCGACCTCGTCGCCGCGCTCAAGACCCGTGGATTGGGCGTGCTGATCACCGATCACAACGTGCGCGAGACGCTCGGCATCGTCGACCGCGCCTATATTCTGCACGACGGTCACGTGCTGATGTCGGGCACCACCGAGGAGGTGGTGCGCGACGAGAACGTGCGCCGCGTCTATCTCGGCCAGGGCTTCCGCATCGGCTAGGCACCGCGACGACGCTGCAACGGCGGCGTTGACAAGCGGGGGGACGATCGGGCGAGATGGGAGCTGATGACGCAGATCGCCCATTCTTTTCCACGGCACCGGACAGCTCCGGCAAGACGGGCCGGGCCACCGCCGGAGCGGTGCGAGGCTGCCCATCCCCACCCCCCATCGGCCCCAAGGTGCCGCAGGCCGCGTGCCTGTGCCGCCGTGCCGCGTCCTTGAAGGAGACGTCCATGCGTTACCAGATCACCGGCAAGCAGATCGAGATCGGCGAGGCGCTGCAGACCCATGTGCAGACCGAATTGGGCGCCACGGTGGGCAAGTATGCCGGCCGCCCGACCGACGCCAACGTGGTGTTCTCGCGCTCGGGCCACGAGCATGTCTGCGAAACCGTGGTGCATTTGTCGACGGGGCTCACCGCCCAGGCCACGGGGCGCGCCAACGAGATCTATGCCGCCTTCGAGAGCTGCTGCGAAAAGATGGACAAACAGCTCAGGCGTTACAAGCGCCGGCTGAAGGACCACCACAAGGCGCGCACGAACCCGGTTGAACAATCCCTCGCAGGCTCCTATATCCTCGCCGCGTCAGGAGACAGTGACGAGACCGAGCAGGACAGCCTCGCCCCGATGATCGTCGCCGAGATGGAATCGAAGATTCCAGAACTCTCGGTCGGCGAAGCCGTGATGCAACTTGAGCTGGCGGATGCGCCGGTGCTGGTGTTCCGCAACGAGAAGCATAGTGGGATCAACGTCGTCTACAAACGCGACGACGGTAATTTCGGGTGGATCGACCCGCGCAACATCGGCTAGGAGAGCGCCAGATCCCGGCTCTCCGAGCCCGCCTCGTAGACAGGGAACCCCCCAAATGCAGATTTCCGAGATCCTTCCGACGGACGGCGTGAAGATGCTGTCCTCGACCAGCTCCAAGAAACGGCTGTTCCAGGACCTGGGGGATCTGGCCGAAAGCTGCTACGGGCTCACCCCGGCGCGGGTGGTCGAGGCCCTGCTCGAACGCGAGGGCCTCGGCCCCACCGGCGTCGGCCACGGCGTGGCTCTGCCGCATGCCCGGCTCGAAGGGGTCGAGCGCGTGCGTGGCCTGTTCATTCGCCTCGACAAGCCGCTCGAATTCGATTCGATCGACCGTCAGCCGGTGGATCTCGTCTTCTGCCTGCTCGCCCCCGGCGGCAGCGGGGTCGAGCACCTCAAGGCGTTGGCGCTGGTGTCGCGCACGCTGCGCGACACCGCGACCTGCCAGAAGCTGCGCGCCAATGCCGATGCAGGCACGTTGCACACGATCCTGACCGAAGGCCCGGCGACTCAGGCGGCCTGAGCGCCGCCTCAGCCCGCGCCAGCCCCGGTCACGCGCCAATCCTCGAAGCCGAAGCGGGCGTAATCGCGGGCATAGATGCTCCGCACCGCCGCCTCGATCCGCGCGTCGTAGATGGCTTTGAGCGCCGCCTCATGCGGCTCCGGCGCGGGCGCCCAGGGCGGCGCCCTCAGCCCCGCGCGCGCGGCCAGGGCGGGCAGCTCTTGCGCCAGATCCGCCTCGTGAAGGATCGCGTCGGGGGATTCGAACTCGGCGATTCCCTGCAATAGCGCCCTCTGGCTGGCCCAGGCGGCATCGACGCGAATCGCCGTCTGTCCGCCGAGGTTGGCCTTCACGAAGGCGATGAAGGCCACGAAGGCGGCGCGGTGGCGTTCCGGGTCCGGGTCGGGGCCATCGGCCTCGGCCAGGACCGGCAGATCGTAGCGCTGGTGCAGCGTCTCGCGGATCTGCACGAAGCTGCCCGGCCCGCGCGCGAGGATGCGTTCGCAGAACGCGGCGTGCAGCCGCGCCACCGGGTGGCGCAGCACCGCGAAGCTGCGATGACCGGGATGCGCCGCCTGCCATTCGCGCAGCGTCTTCTGGGTAAAGCCCTCGCGCGGCGGCGCGCCGTCGAGATCCGCGAGCCAGCCGCGCAGCCCCGCCTCCGGCCCCGATTTCAGCGGCAGGCACAGCAGCCCGCTGCGCGCGGGCGCGAGATAACTCGGCACCATCGGCCCGCGCCGCGGCTCGAAATTGGGGGTGCGGCCAAGGTCGAAGCGGTCGATCCGCGCCAATGCCGCGCGCATCTCGTCGAAATTCTCGACCTTCTCGGACAGGCTTTCGGGGTTCTGCTTCTTGAGCTTGCGGTCGAGCCCCGCCAGCCGCGCCTCGACGCCGAGCCACGCGGCCAGCCCGTTGAGCACCTCGAGGTCCTGCAGATCCTCGTAATCGAGGTAGAAGGCCGTCTGCCCGCCGCGCTGCAACGCCCCCATGATGCGCAGCTGCGCCTGTTGCAGCCGGTCCAGATGCTGCTCGAAGCCGGTGGCGTCGAAGGCCACCCGCTCGGCGCGCAGGTGGCGCGCATCGGTGAGCTTCCATTGTCCCGTCGCCGCGGCGATGCGGTGGCTGACGTAGGAATCGACGGGGTTGCGGGTCAGCACGATCTTGGCGATGCGCGGCTCGGCCATGATCGGCTCGAACACGCGCGGATCGTGATCGCCGAAATAGCGAAACCCGTTGAGCCCCGGCGCGGCGCGCAGCCGCTCGAGCAGCGCCAACGGGGCCGCGTCGCGTTCGGCGCGCGTCACCCCGAGAATCGGCGCATCCTTGGGCGTGCCGATGAAATGCGGGTTGAACGCCTCGCCGTGGCAGCGGACCCCCTCGAGCGCGTTGAGGTTGCTTTCGAGGAAGTTCGAGCCGGTGCGCATCTCGGCGAGCATCACGAAGCTGTCGAAGTCAGGCATGGGGGCGGCTCACCAGATAGGGTTTGGGCGCGGCGCGGCGCAGACGGGGGGGCGGGTCGGCGGGAATGTCGCCGGTGAGATAGGGGTGCATGCCCTGGTTGCGCATGTCCTGCAGGAAACGCCCGAAACCGTCGAGCGGCACGAGATCGGGCGGCGCGGGCGGCGGCCCCGCCTGCCCCGGCACGATGTCGGCCAACATCTGCGACAGCGCCTCCGATGGCGCCTCGAGGAACTCGGCCAGGGTCCAGATCCTTATGCGCGCCTTGGCATGGGGCGAGCGCAGCGCGCCCAGGTGATCGGCCTCGGCCTTTTGCAGCCGCGCCGCCGTGTCGCGCAGATCGGCCACCGCCTGGCCCGAGCGAAACAGCGGCACCGCCCAGGCGCCCGAGATCACGCCGATCCGCGCGTTGGGATCCTTGGCGATGTCCCAGCTGACATGCTGGCTGTCGCGCGGGCCGAACTGGAACACCTGCCGCGCGCCGCGGCCGTTCCAGATCAGGTTGGTCAGAAAGCGCCGGGCGTTGTGGTCGCGCAGCGCGGCGGTGCTCGACATCGCCCCCCGCCACAGCGGGGCACCGCCCTCGAATTCGGCCCCCTCGGGCGCGAAGATATGGCCATGCACGGTGGCGCCGCTGGCGGCGGCGAACCAGGCGTGGAAGCCCTCGTGAAGCTCGGAAAATCCTTCGAGCACGCCGTAGGGCGCGGCGGTGAAGCCGTTTTCCCAGCCCTCGTTGGGCAGGCGGCTTTGCATGTAGAGCCCGGCGCGGCCGCGCACCCGCCGCTCGGTCGCGGCGGCAAAGACCCGGTCGATCCGCGCAGGCGCCGGCTCGGCCGCCTGCGCCGGATGCCCGCCCGCCGCCATCTGTGCGTAGATCGCCTGCGCCCGCGGCCAGATCTTGCGCGCCACGAAGCAGTCCGAGCGGCGCAGCAGCGGCAGGTGATCGTCGTAGAACAGATGCGGCTTGCCCTGGAAATCGAACTTGGACATGGTCAGCGACCGGCTTTCGATCCGGCGCGACCAGCGCCGCGCGAGGCTCTGGAAATAGCTCTCGTCGGGAATCCAGACGCGGGCGAAATAGCGGTCGAGTGCGGGGCGCTGCGGGTCCGACAGGATCGCCTCCAGCGTCGCGCGCGTGAGGCACCACCATTGCGAGCCCATATGCGGCACCAGCCCCTCGGGCAGACGGCGCCGCACGCCGATCCGCCGCTGCAGCGCGACGTAGCAATCAAAGGCCCAGCGCTGGCGTTTCCAGGAGAAGGGAAAGCGCAAGGTGAAGCGCTCCTCCGACAGCCCGCCCACCGTCCAGGGCACGTCGGCCACGCAGGCGCTCTCGATGAAATCGGTGTCGCGCCGGGCCGCGAGATAGGCGGTCAGCTCACGGATCGGGCGCAGCGGCACGCAGGAGCCCGAGGCGAGATAGACGTGATCGACCTCGGCGAAGCGATCGAGCATCAGCCGCGCGCCCGATTGCGTGGCCGCAACGATGCCCCAACCGCCCCATTCGCAACGGTGCCGCTCGCAAAACAGCACCCGGTCGGAGAGGTCGTCGAAGCCCGCGCGAAACCGCTCGAACCGGGCCCGGCGCATGGCGCTGTCGACATGCACCACCACCGGGCAGCCAGACTGCGCCCAGTGCCGGATCACCTCCGTCGCGCGGCCCAGCGCGTTGTGCACGAGGATCACGACCCCGAGGCTCATGCCCAGTTGCCCCGGGACATCAGCCCCAGCACCTCCAGCTGCCGCCAGTTGATGTATCTTTCGCTCCATCGGCACCACAGTTCGGGGTCCGCCTCCAGGCCGGCGGCATAGGCCTTGTATTCGGCGCTTGCGGCGTAATGTTGACGCCGCTGCAGCTCTTCGCGGGCCTTGTCGGAGAAGCTGTCGAGAAACTTGGTGTGCAGCAGCAGGCCGGAGGTCTTCTCGCCGCCCCATTCGTCGTAGGTGAAATTGAGCCCGCGCGGCAGCAGCATGTGGGTTGAGCTGACATAGGTGTAGCGACGGTCCCATTTGACCAGCGGGATCTTGTTGAGCGCGGGCGCGCGCGAGGGCTCGTCGGCAAAGAACATCCGCGCCCGCGGCCCGCCCTGGATCCACAGGTTGCCGTAGCGGTGGTTGCGCGAGATGCTGTAGTTGCCCGGATCGAACCAGCAGGCGATCTTCAGCGGGTCGTCGCCCGGCGCGAAGGGCTGCGCGCCGATCGGCCCCTTGGGGTAGAGGTCGAGCAGCATGGCGCCGAAGCTGCGGATCGAGGAGGCGTCGAGCCAGTCGGTCAGCGCCTTCAGGGGCCGCGTGTCGCAAAACGGGTAGACCAGCAGCTCGTCGGGATCGACGGTCAGGCACCAATGCCCGTGGCCATGGCGCCGCAGCAGCCAGTTCATCCAGTCCATGCCGAAGCGCGCGCGCTTGTAGCTCGCCTCGCTGCGCCACAGCGACACGTCGGGCTGTTCGGCCAGAAGCTCCGCGCCGCTGTCGTCGCTGCCGTTGTCGACCACGAGAAAATGCGCGACGCCCATCTCGCGGTAATGGGCGAGGAAATGCGGCAGCCGCGCGGCCTCGTTGCGCAGGGTGGTGAAGAGGAGGATGTCGGCGGGGCGCAGCCGCGCCGTGCGATCGGTGACGCAGGCCAGCTCGCGCCGCTTGCGCAGCGCCCGCAGCCGCCACCGCTTGCGCTGCAGCCTGAGCCGGTATGTCTGCCAAGCCTTCAAGCGTGTCCCCCCGCGGCCTTCAAAGCCCGTCGAGCGCCCGCTCGACATGCGCCGCCCAGCCGGGCGGAGTGATGCGCAGCGGCGGCAGGCGGGGCGGCGCGGCATGTGCCCGGATCGCCCTCTCCCACTGGTAGCGATCGGTCGGATCGCAGTAAACGGCATGATCTCCAAGCAGTTCGCGGCAGATGGCAAGATCGCCACAGATCACCGGGCAGCCCAGCGCCAGCGCCTCCAGCGGCGGCAGGCCGTAGCCCTCGGCCAGCGAGGGAAACAGCAGCGCCCGCGCCCGCACCAGAAGCGCCGCGATCGCCGCATCGGACAGGCCCGGCATCTCGGTCACCCCCGCCACGCCCCGGTCGAGCCGGTCGAAGACCTCCCGGTTGTTCCAGCCGCGCGCGCCGCAGATCAGCAGCCGCGGCGCCCCCGGCCCCAGCCGCTCCCAGACATCGAGCAGCAGCGCGTGGTTCTTGCGTGGCTCGATCGTGCCGAGCGCGACCATGTAGGGGATCGACGGATCGAAGCCCGGCGGCAGCGCCGCCGCATCGGGCCGCGCCGGTGTCACGCCCAGCGGCGCCACCACGATCCGCGGCACCGGCCCGCGCTCGGCCAGCCGCGCGGCGATGCCCTGCGCTGTGGTCTGCGCCGTGGCGATCACCCGGTCGGCATGGCGCGCCACCACATCGAGCTTGGCCGCGAAGGGATCGACCGTGCCGGGCCGCGCGGCCTGAGGCAGGTCGAGCGGGATCGTGTCATGCACGAGCACCGCGATGCGCGCGCCCGCCGCCTGCACCGCGCGCATCACCCGCTCGTCGAGATCGGCGTGACCGGTATTGAGATAGAGCGTGTCCGCAGGCAGGCGGCGACGCAGCATCGCGCCCAGCATGGGCCGCGGCGTGCGCGCCACCGCGAT
>NZ_JAMYXC010000273.1 GCF_024159025.1 Limimaricola litoreus | reverse complement strand
GGGCCGAGGAGGCGGGCGCGCCGGAGCGGGGCCTGTCGGGGCAGATCCGCATCGGCGCGCCGGATGGCTGCGCCAATTTCGTGCTGCCGCAGGTCTGCGCCGCGATCCAGGCCGAGAACCCCGAATTGGAGTTGCAGATCCTTGCTCTGCCGCGGGTGGTGAACCTTTCCAAGCGCGAGGCCGACATGGCCGTGACCGTGAGCCCGCCCGAGGCCGGGCGGCTGATCGTGCAGAAGATCACCGACTACCGCCTGAGCCTCGCCCAGCGCGCCGAAGCGCCCGTTCCAGGCCGCCTCGCCGATCTGGGGCCACGCCCGCTCGTGGGCTACATCCCCGACATGATCTTCGACCGCGAGCTGGACTATCTCGGCGATCTCGGCGCGCGGGGCGTGCCGCTCGCCTCGAACTCGGTCTCGGTGCAGCTGCAGATGCTGCGCTTCGCGGGGATCGGCATCGTGCACGACTTCGCGTTGCCCTTCGCGCCCGAGCTGCGCCGGGTGCTGGAGCACGAGCTGCGCCTCACCCGCGCCTTCTGGCTGGTGCGCCACGATGCCGACCGCCGCTCGGCCCGGCTGACGCGCTTTGCCGGGCTGCTCGTCGCGGGGCTGCGCGCCGAGGTGGCGCGGCTCGAGGCGGAGAGCTTGACAGGGGGCGGGGCGCGGCGCGACGGTTGAGACAAGGCCCCCGGTCATCGGGGGCGGCAGACAAGGAGTGCGCCATGCTCGTGCAACAGATCCTGAAATCCAAGGACAACGACACCGTTGCCACCGTGACACCCGACACCTCGGTGACCGAGGCGGTGCGGATGCTCTCGGACAAGCGCATCGGCGCGCTCGTGGTCTCTCAGGACGGCAAGCGCGCGCAGGGCATCATCTCGGAGCGCGACATCGTGCGCGAAATCGGCCGGCGCGGGCCGGGCTGCCTGGACGAGAAGGTGGCGTCGCTGATGACCGCCGATCCCGTCACCTGCCACCGCGACGAGCCCGCCGATCTCGTGCTGGGCCGGATGACCGAGGGGCGGTTCCGCCACATCCCCGTGGTCGAGGGCGAGGAGATGATCGGCCTCATCTCGATCGGTGACGTGGTCAAGGCGCGGCTGGCGGAGCTGTCGATGGAGAAGGACGCGCTCGAAGGGATGATCATGGGGCACTAGGGCCCCGCGACGGCTCCGCGCGGCGCGGGGGACTTGCATCTCGCGCCGCCGTGATGTCGTGTGGCGCGCGAACATGCGGCAAGGAGACGTCATGCGCATCGGGCTCTACCCCGGAACCTTCGATCCGGTCACACTCGGCCACACCGACATCATCCGCCGCGCCTGCACGCTGGTCGACCGGCTGGTGATCGGCGTGGCGATCAACCGCGACAAGGGGCCGCTCTTCTCGCTCGACGAGCGCGTGGCGATGATCGAGGCCGAGACCGCGCCGATCGCCGAGGCCTGCGGCTCGGAGATCGTGGTGCACCCGTTCGAGAACCTGCTGATCGACGCGGCGAACGACGTGGGCGCGCAGATGATCATCCGCGGCCTGCGCGCGGTGGCCGATTTCGAATATGAATACCAGATGGTCGGCATGAACCGGATGCTCGACAAGTCGGTCGAGACGGTCTTCCTGATGGCCGAGGCGCGCCACCAGGCGATCGCCTCCAAGCTGGTCAAGGAAATCGCCCGGCTGGGCGGCGATGTCTCCTCCTTCGTGCCTTCGGGGGTCGAAGAGGCGCTGAAGACCCGATTGGGCCTCTGAGCGGCGGACCCGCGGGCAGGCGTGCGGCGTTGAGCCGCGAACCTGCCCCGAGGAGCGCCCGATGACCCGAAACCTGACCCGTCTTTCCCTTTCCGTCCTCGCCCTCGCGGCCAGCGGCGCGGTCGCGCAGCAGTCGGATGACAGCGGCGCGGAGATTGCCGCCGAGACGCGCGAGATGCTGCAGGGCACGGCGCCGGACGCCGGCGCGGAGACGACACCCTCCATCGAGGCCGCACCCTCCGCGCCCTCCTCGGCGCAGGGCGACACGACCGCCCCCGCGGCGAACGGCTCCGCCGCGCAGCCCGAGACTCTGCGCATGCTCGAACAGAGCGGCGCGCAGCCGGTCGAGGCGCAACAGGGGGCGGCGCAGGACGGGGCCCCTTCGACGCCGTCGCAATCGCAATCAGAACCTCAGGCCACCTCCGGCAGCGACTCCACCAGCGCGCCGATTCAGGCCTCCGAGGGCCCGCCGACGGCGCAGCAGATCGAAGCGGCGAGCTACACCGGCGGGCCGCTGCCCGACGGGCAATCGGCGATCACGGTCAAGACGCAGATCCTGCTCGACCGCGCCCATGTTTCGCCCGGCATCATCGACGGCTGGAAGGGCGGCATGAGCGAGAGCGCCATCGCCGCCTTCGAGACGCGCGAGGGCTTCGAGGCGGATGGCCAGCTCGACAGCCAGGTCTGGGATGCGCTCACCGCGCAGGCCCCCGCGCCGATGATGCAAAGCTACACCATTACCGAGGAGGACGTCTCGGGGCTGAGCGATCCGCTGCCCGATGATTACGCCAAGCTCGCCGAACTGGACCAACTCGGCTTCACCAGCGTCGCCGAAAAGCTGGCCGAGCGGTTTCACATGGATCAGGAGTTTCTCGAAACGCTGAACCCGAATGTCGGCTGGCGCGCGGGCGAAAGCATCACCGTCGTCGATCCCGGCCCGCGGCTGGAGATTAGGGTGACGCGGGTCGAGGTGCGCAAGGGCACGAGCCGCCTCGCGGGCTTCGACGAAACCGGCACGATGGTGCTGAACTACCCCGTCACCATCGGCTCGTCGCAGACGCCGTCGCCCTCGGGCACGGTCGAGGTCGTGGCCGTGGCGATGGACCCGACCTACACCTACAACCCCGACGTCAACTTTCAGCAGGGCGACAATGACGAGATGCTGATCCTGCCGCCGGGGCCGAACGGGCCGGTGGGCTCGGTCTGGATCGACCTCAGCAAGCCGACCTACGGGCTGCACGGCACCTCCGATCCGGATTCGCTGTTCAATGCGGCGAGCCATGGCTGCGTGCGCATGACCAACTGGGACGCCGAGGAGCTGGCGCATCTGGTCTCCGAAGGGGTCACGGTCGAGTTCGTGGAATGAGCGCGCGTCTGATCCTTGCGGCGCTGGCGCTGAGCGCCGCGCCCGTGCTGGCGCAGGAGGCGCCGACCCAAGCGCCGCTGCCGCCCGCCCGCCCCGCAGATCTCGCAGGGGGCGCCGATACGGAGGGGCAGGGCGGGACAGAGGGCGCGCCGCAGACCGCGCCCTCGCCCGAGGTGCGGCCCGACACGCTCGCCCCCGAAGACGAGGCGGGGGTGGACAGCGGCGAGGTGGGCGGCGATCTCACCGAGACCGAGACCGAGACCGAGACCGAGACCGAGACCGAGACGCCCGAGGCCGGGCTGGCGCGCGAGGAGGTGCCGCCGATGCCCGAGCGTCTCGCCGCCACCGATACCGAACGCGAGGCCTGCTTGGCCGAGCTCGACGCGCTCGGCGCGGTCTACGAAACCGCGTCCCCGGTGGAGGATCCCGAGATCGCCGATTGCGGCATCGTGCATCCGGTCACGCTCAGCGAGTTGCTGCCGGGCGTGGCACTCGCCCCGCCCGCGTCGATGCGCTGCGAGACGGCGCTGGCGCTAGCGCGCTGGACCCGCGATTTCGGACAACCCGCCGCCGATCGGCTCGGGCGCGGCGCGATCACGGAGATCCGGCAGGGCACCGTCTACAATTGCCGCAGCCGCAGCTCGGACCGGGACACCATGTCCGAGCACGCCTTCGGCAATGCGGTGGACATCATGTCCTTCGGCTTCGCGGATGGCGATCCGGTGGCGGTCGAGCCACGCGAGCGTGACGGCACCATGGCCGAGGCGTTCCAGGACGCGGTGCGCGCCAGCGCCTGCCTCGAATTCACCACCGTGCTCGGGCCGGGCTCGGACGCGGCCCATGCCGACCACCTGCATCTCGACGTGAAGTCGCGGCGCGGCGGGTTCCGGCTCTGCCAGTAAGGGGTTGAACAGCGGGCGCGGTGACGCTCAGGGCTCATCCGCGCCTTCTATAGGTCCGAGATGCGTAATCTTGAACCCTTCGGGGGATTTCAGCCCGTATCCCAGTATGCGGTCCATCCCGGCATGGGCCATCCACAACGCGCCCATGGCGGTGACAAAGGGCAGCTCCGCCACGATGCCAACGCCGATCACGGCGGTGCCAAAGCCATAGAGATGCGGGAGGTTGTAGGTGACGGCCCCGATCCGCGGCCCCAGAGCATAGCCCAGCATGCCGATATCGGGCGCGAAGAAGAGGAGGAGGAACAGCCAGTACGGCATGTCCGCCTCGATATACGGGTAGTAGAGTATCGTCCCAAGAAGGACGAGCATGCCCTCCAACCGCTGCCAACCGATCACGTCCATGCCACCGCCTTTCGCTGCCCTCGGGGGGATCATTCCCTGCCGCGGGGGCGAGGCAAACCCCGATCAGGGTCGTGGCCCCGAAAAAAGAAGAAGGCCGCCCCGAGGGGCGGCCTTCGAACCGGATGCCGTGAAGATCAGCCCAGCTTGCCCATCGCCACGGCGGTGTCGGCCATGCGGTTGGAGAAGCCCCATTCGTTGTCGTACCAGGTCAGGATGCGGCACATGGTGCCGTCCATGACCTTGGTCTGGTCGGTGTGGAACACCGAGGAATGCGGGTCGTGATTGAAGTCCGAGCTGACCAGCTTGTCGTCGGTGAAGCCGAGGATGCCCTTGAGCGGGCCCTCGCCCGCGGCCTTGCGGATCAGGTCGTTGATCTCCTCGACGCTGGTCTCGCGCGCGGCGTTGAAGGTCAGGTCCACGACCGAGACATTGGGCGTCGGCACGCGGATGGCGACGCCGTCGAGCTTGCCATTCAGTTCGGGCAGCACGAGGCCCACGGCCTTGGCCGCGCCGGTCGAGGTCGGGATCATCGACAGCGCTGCGGCGCGGGCGCGGTAGAGATCCTTGTGCATCGTGTCCAGCGTCGGCTGGTCGCCGGTGTAGCTGTGGATCGTCGTCATGAAGCCCTTTTCGATGCCGATGGCGTCGTTGAGGACCTTGGCGACCGGCGACAGGCAGTTGGTCGTGCAGGACGCGTTCGAGATGATCCTGTCTTCGGCGTTCAGCGTCTCGTGGTTGACGCCGTAGACGATGGTCTTCTCGCCTTGGGTCGGGTTGCTGAGCGGGGCCGAGACCAGGACCCGCTTGGAGCCGTTCTCGAGATGCAGCCCGGCCTTTTCGGGCGAGGTGAAGATGCCGGTGCATTCGAGCGCGACATCGACGTCCGACCAGGGCAGCTCCTTGGGATCGCGGAGCGCGGTGACGCGGATCGGGCCGCGGCCGACGTCGATCGTGTCCTCGGTGGTCTTCACTTCATGCGGGAAACGGCCATGCACGCTGTCGTAGCGCAGCAGGTGGGCGTTGGTCTCGACCGGGCCGAGATCGTTGATGGCCACGACCTCGATGTCGGTGCGGCCGGATTCGATGATGCCGCGCAGGACGTTGCGCCCAATGCGGCCGAAGCCGTTGATTGCTACCTTGACAGCCATGGGGGTCTCCTCGGGAATTGCCGGGCTTGGGTTCGGCGCCAAGATCGGCATTTGTGGCCCCGCGTCAACCAAAGATCGGCTTTGGGGGCGGCTGTGAGCGCTGCCGTTAGCGCCAGACGGCGAGCCAGCGCAGGATATCAAGCCCCGCGCGCGCAAGCGTGAGCGCGCCTTGGCCTTCGAACAGGTAGTGATCGATCCCGAGCAGGGCTAGGATGGCGGCGAACAACGCGATGGCGATGGAGGTGCTCATGCTCGCGACCCTAGACCGCGACAGGCCGGCTGCGCAGGCTACGACCGGTGCCGCGCTGCGGGCGGACGACTGGCTGTTGCTGATCGGCCGCGTGCTGCTGGCGGGGCTGTTTCTCGGCGGCGCGGCGCAAAAGGCCTTCGAGCCGGGGCAGGTGGTCGGCCTGCTGACCGGATGGCACCTTCCGGGGCTGCTGGTCTGGCCGGCGCTGGCTTACAACGCCGCCGCTGGGCTGGCGCTGGCCTTCGGCGTGGCGGTGCGCCCGGTGGCGCTGTCGCTGGCGCTCTATTGCATGGTGACCTCGGTGTTCCACTTCCTGCCCGAAGACCCTTGGCAGATGACGATCTTCGTCAAGAACTGGGCCATCGCGGGCGGCTGCCTCGCGCTCGCGGTGGCAGGCGCGGGCCGGATCTCGGTCAGGCTCTCCTGAGAGCGACCAAGGGAAAGGGGCGGCCCGAAGGCCGCCCCCATGTCTCGCGATGACCAGGCGGCTCAGAGCAGCGCGCGGACCTTCTCGGCCACGGCCTCTGCGGTGATGCCGAACTTCTCGTAAAGCGTCGGCGCGGGGGCGGAGGCGCCAAAGCCCTCCATCCCGACGAAGCCCGCCTTCTGCTCGCGCCCGCGCTCGCCCAGAAGCAGCCGGTCCCAGCTTTGGCGCACGCCCGCCTCGACGGCGACCCGCACCGGACCCGCGGGCAGCACGCGCTTGCGATAGGCCTCGTCCTGCGCGGCGAAAAGCTCCATGCAGGGCACGGAGACCACGCGCACGCCGATGCCCTCGGCCTCGAGGATGTCGCGCGCCGCGACCGCGATCTCGACCTCGGATCCCGAAGCCATGAGGATCGCGCGGCGCTTCTCGCCCGCCTCGCGCAGCACGTAGGCGCCCTGCTCGGTGAGGTTCTTGGTCTTGTGCTCATTGCGCACCGGCGCGAGGTTCTGGCGGCTCAGCGCCAGCACCGAGGGGCGGTCGGTCGTCGTCAGCGCGATCTCCCAGGCCTCGGCGGTCTCGACCGTGTCGGCAGGGCGGAACACGTAGGTATTCGGCGTCGCGCGCAGCATCGACAGGTGCTCGACCGGCTGGTGGGTCGGGCCGTCTTCGCCCAGACCGATGCTGTCATGCGTCATCACATAGACCACCGGCTGGTGCATCAGCGCCGAGAGGCGCATCGCGCCGCGCGCATAGTCGGTAAAGGCCATGAAGGTGCCGCCATAGGGGCGCAGGCCGCCGTGCAGCGCGATGCCGTTCATCGCCGCGGCCATGCCATGCTCGCGGATGCCGTAATGGATGTAGCGGCCCGAGCGGTTGTCGGGGGAGAACACCTCCATGTCGCCCGAACGGGTGTTGTTCGAGCCGGTGAGATCGGCCGAGCCGCCCACGGTCTCGGTCATCACGCCGTTGACGACGTTGAGCACCATCTCCGAGGATTTGCGCGAGGCGACGGCTTTCGCGTTCTCCACGGCCTCCTTCTTGAAGGCGCGGATCTTGGTCGAAAGGGCCTTGGGGGCTTCACCGGCGAAGGCGCGCTCGAACTCGATGCGCTTGCGCTCGGAGAGCGCGTCGAAGCGCTCACGCCATTCCTCATGGGCCTTGGCACCGCGCGCGCCCATCGCCTCCCACTGCGCCTTGACGTCGGCGGGGATCTCGAAGGGACCGTGCTCCCAGCCATAGGCGGCCTTGGTGTCGGCGATGAGTTTCTCATCGGTCAGCGCGCCGTGGCCCTTGGCCGTGTCCTGCGCCGAGGAGCCCAGCGCGATATGCGTCTTGCAGGCAATCATCGAGGGGCGCGGGTCGGCCTTGGCGGCCTCGATCGCGGCGTCGATCGCCTCGGGGTCGTGGCCGTCGATCGCCTGCACGTGCCAGCCCGAGGCCTCGAAGCGCGCGCATTGATCGGTGACGTCGGCGATCGAGACCTTGCCGTCGATGGTGATGCCGTTGTCGTCGAAGAAGACGACGAGCTTGGAGAGCTTCTGCATGCCCGCGAGCGCGATCGCCTCCTGGCTCACGCCCTCCATCAGGCAGCCGTCACCGGCCATGACCCAGGTGTAATGGTCGACGATCTTGGAGCCGTATTTCGCGCGCAGCATCTCCTCGGCGATGGCGAAGCCGACGGAGTTGGCGATGCCCTGGCCGAGCGGGCCGGTGGTGGTCTCGACCGCGTCGAGATACTCGCTCTCGGGGTGACCGGCGGTCTTGGAGCCCCACTGGCGGAAGTTCTTGATCTCCTCGAGCGGCACTTCCTCGTAGCCGGTCAGATGCAGCACCGAGTAGAGCAGCATCGAGCCGTGGCCCACCGAGAGGATGAAGCGGTCGCGATCGGCCCAGGTCGGCGCCTTGGGGTCGAACTTCATGTGCTTGTCGAACAGGACGGTGGCGACGTCGGCCATGCCCATCGGCATGCCGGAATGGCCGGAATTGGCGGCGGCCACGGCGTCGAGGGTCAGGGTGCGGATGGCCGCGGCCTTCCTCCAGTGCTCGGGATGCTTGTCGCGCAGGGCAGCGATGTCCATGGGTGTCCTCCGGTTTGGCGTCGAAGCCGCGGCGCGGCCCCCCTTGTCGCGCATGGTATTGACAGGCGGCGGGGGCGAGTTCAAGCGACGGGCAGTGCCCCGCGCGCCCGGCAGGCGGGTTTGCGGCGCGGTTTGCGGCTTGGCGGGGGGTGGTCTAGGTTTTTCCGACGCCCCGCGCGATTCGGCTCATCCATGCGCCGACGGGCCGCAGGCGGGGCAGGGCAGACAGGGGCATGATGACCGACATCACCGAATTGGAAAGCCGTCTCTCGGCGGCGCTGGACCGGATCGGCCAGGGGCTCGACCGGATCGAGAGCGCCGGGCCGCGGACGGCGCAGGATGAGGGCCTCGGCGCCGAGCTCGACGCGCAGCAGCAGGCCAATGCCGAGCTGGAGCACCGTCTCAAGGCGCTGCGCGAGGAGCAGGACACCCGGCTCGCCGCCTTCGAGGCGCAAATCGAGGCGCAGAACGCCCAGATGGCCGATCTCGACGGGCAGCTGCAGGCGCTGCGCCGCTCCAACGCCGAGCTGCGCGAGGTCGCGGGCGAGCTGCGCGAGGCGATGGAGGCCGAGCTGGCCGATCCCGAGCTGATCGACCGCGCCATGGCCGCCGAGCTCGACGCGCTGCGCGCCGAGCGCGACGCCGAGGTGGCCGAGCTGGGCGCGGTGCTGTCGGAACTGAAACCGCTGGTCGAGGAGCGCGAGTGATGCCGCAGGTCGAAATCACCATCGGCGGGCGCGGCTTCACCGTCGCCTGTCAGCCGGGCGAGGAGCCCTATCTTCAGGCCGCCGCCAAGATGCTCGACGAGGAGGCCTCCAGCCTCTCGAACCAGGCAGGGCGGATGCCCGAGAGCAAGATGCTGCTGATGGCGGGGCTGCTCCTGGCCGACCGCGCCGCCGGGCTCGAGGACCGTCTGCGCCAGGCCGAGACCTATGCGGGCCAGGTCGAGCGGCGGCTGAGCCAGACCGAGACCGCGCTCGGCAAGATGCGCGACGAGCCGCAGAAGGTCGAGGTCGAGGTGCCGGTGATTCCGCACGGGCTGATCGAGATGCTGGCCGAGATGACGGCGCGCGCCGAGTCGCTGGCCGAGCGGGTGGAGAAGGCGGGGGTCTGACCTCCCGCGGCGCCCCGACGGGCGCCGCGCCCTTCAGCCCGCGCCTTCGTAAACCTCGATGTAATCGGGCCGGCCTCCGTGCCCGATGACGCGCACATGCACGAAGCGGGTCTCCCCCCGGCGCAGCAGATCGACGATATAGCCCGGCGCGCCTGGACCACGCGCGTAGAGTTCCGGAATGCGCGCGCGTGTTCCGGAGGAGGCGAAGAGCGGGTCATGCTCGTCCAGCTCGTCGCGCAGGCCGAAGCGGTGAAAATTCGCCCGGTCCTGCTGGAGGATCGCGCCAATATCGGCGAGGCGGGCGCCGCGCGAATTCCGAAGATCCTGCGGCGAGAGATAGGCGTAGTAGGCGGCGATCACCTCCTGCGCGGTGGCCGGTGCCGCCAGCAGCGCCAAGGCGCCGGCGAGAATGATACGTTTCATGAACAGCCCACCCTGTAACGGATAACACGCCATGAGTGTGCCGCCGACGCGCGGGTGACGCAAGGGAAAGTGGGTGCTCGGGATGCCGGACATGAAAAGGGCCGCGCCCGAAGGCGCGGCCCGGATCGGCTCCGACATGCGCAGGAGCGATCAGCCCTTGTTGGCTTCGCGGATCTTCTCGGCGGCGTCCTTGTCGAAGGCCACGCCGTTCTGCTCGAACATCTGGTCCAGCTCGCCCGACAGCGTCATCTCGGTGATGATGTCGCAGCCGCCGACGAACTCGCCCTTGACGTAGAGCTGCGGGATGGTCGGCCAGTCGGAGTAGTCCTTGACGCCCTGGCGGATCTCGTTGTCCTCGAGCACGTTCACGTCCCGGAATTCGAGGTTCATGAAGTTGAGCACGCCCGCCACGCGGCTGGAGAAGCCGCATTGCGGCATGGTCTTGGTGCCCTTCATGAAGAGCACGACATCGTTCGATTTGACGATCTCGTCGATGCGGGCCTTGGCGTCGGTGGTGTCCTGCGCGGTCATGTGCGTGTCCTTTGCGGGAATGGGGGTCAGTCGGGGGCCTTGGTGGTCAGCGCGAGCGCGTGCAATTCGCCCGCGGGCCCGTCCATCCGGCCCTTGAGCGCGGCATAGACGGCGCGCTGCTGCTGCACCCGGTTCTGGCCGCGAAAGCTTTCGTCGATCACCTCGGCGGCGTAGTGATTGCCGTCTCCGGCGAGGTCGGTGATGGCGATCTTCGCCTCCGGAAAGGTCTCGCGGAGCAGGTCCTCGATTTCCTGTGCGCTCATCGCCATGTCGGTCGTCCTCGCCTGTTGTTTCGCCCCAGATGTAGGCAGAGCCCCGGCGGCACGCAAGCCCGCCGCCGGGGCAGCGGCTCAGACCGCCAGCTCGGCCTCGGCATCGGGGATGTGCAGCGCCGTCTCGAAGGCGGTGCGGTAGAGCTTTGCCAGATCGGCCAGCGGCGCCCTGGCCCCGCCGAGCGAGACCTCCTTGCCGCCGAAACGGCCGACGCGCGCCAGAGGCAGGCCCGCCGAACCGGCCGCCGCCTCCAGCATCGCGGCACTTTCCTCGTCGGCGGCGATCAGGTAGCGGCCCTGGTCCTCGCCGAACAGCGCCGCCGTGCCGGTCACGCCGATCTCGACGCCGAGCCCCGCACCCTCGGCCATCTCGAAGGCCGCGAGCGCCAGCCCGCCGTCGCTGAGGTCGGTGCAGGCGCGGATGAGGGCGTGGTTGTCGCGCACGAAGAGGCCATGCGCCTTCTCGACCTCGAGATCGACCGCAGGTGCGCCGCCCTCGTCGCGGCCCAGCATCTCCCACAAGAGCGCCGAGCGGCCCAGGTGCCCCTCGGTGGTGCCCAGCACCAGCGCCACGTCCCCCTCTTGGGGCTGCGTGCCGATGGCACGGCCGGGCGTCTCGATCAGCCCGACGCCGCCGATGGTCGGCGTGGGCAGGATGCCGGTGCCGTCGGTCTCGTTGTAGAGCGAGACATTGCCCGAGACGATCGGGAAATCGAGCGCCTTGCAGGCCTCGCCGATGCCCTTGATGGCGCCCACCAGCTGGCCCATGATTTCGGGCTTTTCGGGGTTGCCGAAGTTGAGGTTGTCGGTCGCCGCCAAGGGCTTCGCCCCCGTGGCGATCAGGTTGCGCCAGGCCTCGGCCACCGCCTGCTTGCCGCCCTCGAAAGGGTTGGCGAAGACGTAGCGCGGGTTGACGTCCGAGGTGAAGGCCAGCGTCTTGTCGGTGCCATGCACCCGCACCAGGCCTGAGCCCGCGCCCGGCGCGCGCGCCGTGTCGCCCATCACCATGTGGTCGTACTGTTCCCAGACCCAGGCCTTGCGCGCGTGGTTGGGCGAGCCGATCAGCGCGCGCAGCCCTTCGATGGCGTCCACCTCCTCCACCAGCGGCAGCGGCGCGGCGGCGGGGGTCTCGATCCAGGGACGGTCGTATTCGGGCGCGGTGCCCGACAGCGCCTTGAGGGGCAGGTCGGCCTTCACCTCATCGCCATGCACGATGAGGAAGCGGTCCTCGGGGATGGTCTCGCCGACGATGGCGAAATCGAGGTCCCACTTGTCGAAGATCGCCCGCGCCACGGTCTCCTTCTCGGGGCGCAGCACCATGAGCATCCGCTCCTGGCTTTCCGACAGCATCATCTCATAGGCGGTCATCGCCGCCTCGCGGCAGGGCACGCGGTCGAGGTCGAGCCGGATGCCAAGGTTGCCCTTGTCGCCCATCTCCACCGCCGAACAGGTGAGACCGGCGGCCCCCATGTCCTGGATCGAGATGACGGCGCCGGTTTGCATCAGCTCGAGACAGGCCTCCATCAGCCGCTTTTCGGTGAAGGGATCGCCGACCTGCACGGTCGGGCGCTTGTCCTCGATCGTGTCGTCGAACTCCGCCGAGGCCATGGTCGCGCCGCCGACGCCGTCGCGGCCCGTCTTGGCGCCGAGATAGACCACCGGCATGCCGACGCCGCTCGCTGCCGAGTAGAAGATCGCATCCGCATCGGCGAGGCCCGCGGCAAAGGCGTTGACGAGGCAGTTGCCGTTGTAGCTGGGGTGGAACCGCACCTCGCCGCCGACGTTCGGCACGCCGAAACAGTTGCCATAGCCGCCCACGCCCGCGACCACGCCCGAGACGAGGCGGCGGGTCTTGGGGTGGTCGAGGCTGCCGAAGCTCAGCGCGTTCATCGCGGCGATGGGCCGCGCGCCCATGGTGAAGACGTCGCGCAGGATGCCGCCGACGCCGGTCGCGGCCCCCTGGTAGGGTTCGATGTAGCTGGGGTGGTTGTGGCTCTCCATCTTGAAGACCACGGCCTGCCCGTCGCCGATATCGACCACGCCCGCGTTCTCGCCGGGGCCGCAGATGACCTGCGGGCCTTCCGTGGGCAGGGTCCGCAGCCATTTCTTCGAGGATTTGTAGGAGCAGTGCTCGTTCCACATGGCCGAGAAGATGCCGAGCTCGGTGAAGCTCGGCTCGCGGCCGATGATCTCGAGGATGCGCGCGTATTCGTCGGGGCTGAGCCCGTGCGCGGCGATGAGGTCGTCGGTGATGAGGGGGTCGGACATGCGGGCGCTCTCCTGCTGGTCGCGCGCGTCATACAAGCGGGACGCCGCAGGGGAAAGCGGGATTCAGGGCCGGGCAGCCCGGCTTCGCGACCACGCGCGCCCATCGATGGCCAAAAAAAAGCCGGGCCAACAGGCCCGGCAAGTCCAACAGGGAGGTATGAAGCGAGGCGCCGCCAGGCACCGTCGGCTTCGATTGCCGAGATATATAGCACAATGTGAACGATCAAGTTCTAAACCCCCGACCGCAGGACAACCCCGCCATGCGCATGTCGCATGGCTATGTTTTGGGCAAGGTGCCTAATCCGCGACCTGTTCGCGAAGCTTGCGGCGGTGCGCCTGCACCTCTTCCTGTACGAAATCGCGGAAGGCCGCGACCCGCTTGGATTGGCGCAGCTCCTCTGGGTAGGCGAGAAACACCGGCACCTCGCCGGATTCGAAATCCGGCAGCACCCGCGTCAGCCCGGGGAAATGCTCGTTGAGATAGTTGGGCAGCACGCCGACGCCGAGATTGTTGAGCACCGCCTGCAGCACGCCGAAATAGTTGTTCACCGTGAGCATCGAGGGGATGCTGTAGGCCATCAGCTCCTGCACCATCGCGGCACCCGCCGAGACCTGCGCCGAGGTGGGGTTCTGGCAGATCAGCCTGTGACGCTCGAAATCCTCGAGTTTGTCGAGCGCGCCGGCCTTGTCGAGATAGGCCTGCGTCGCATAAAGCCGCATCCGCACGTTCATCAGCCGCTTGCGCACGAGGTCGGCCTGGCTCGGCTCCTTCATGCGGATCGCGACATCGGCCTCGCGCATCGGCAGGTCGAGCACGCGCTCTTCGAGAATGAGGTCGATCTTGAGGTCGGGGTAGCGCTCGTAGAGCTTGGGCAGGCGCGGGGCGAGCCACAGCGTGCCGAAGCCGATCGGCGTGGTGACCTTGATCTCGCCGAAGACCTCTTCCTCGCTGTCGCGGATGCGCGCCGAGGCGGCCTCGAGCCGCTTGTTCATCGCGCGGGTCGCGTCGAACAGAAGCTCGCCCTGCTCGGTGAGGATCAGCCCGCGCGCGTGGCGGTGAAACAGCGTAGTGTTGAGCTGCTCTTCGAGCGCGCGGATCTGCCGGCTGACCGCCGACTGGCTCAGATGCAACGAATCGCCGGCGTGGGTCAGGCTGCCCGCATCCGCCACCGCATGAAAAATCCGCAGCTTGTCCCAGTCCATCGCTATCCGTCCCGCCTTCGTTCCTGCGCCCGGCCATCTATGGCCCAACGCGGTGCTTGCAAAGCGCCTGCGCGGTTTCTCGCGCCTGCGCCAGTGAAACCCCGCGCAGCATAGCGAGAATTCATGAAGTTTGATGAATAAATCGCCACCTTCGGCGCGGCTGTGCGCAAATGTCTCGGCATGGCGCGCCTGTCTCGCCGCCTGGGGCAGGCGCGGGGTCATTCGCGCGCCAAACCACCGATGGATTTCCCCCGCAAAGCCTCGTATGTCTCGGGCCCTACAGGGCAAAGGGCAAGGTGGCACGATGGCGGTCGGGATCTTCGATAGTGGCTTGGGCGGGCTTACGGTGCTGGATGCCGTCTCCAGACGGCTTCCCGACCTGCCGCTGGTCTATTTCGGCGACAACGCCCACGCCCCCTACGGCGTGCGCACCGCCGACGACATCTACGACCTGACCACGCAGGCGACCGAGCGGCTGTTCGAGGCGGGATGCGATCTGGTGATCCTCGCCTGCAACACCGCCTCGGCCGCCGCTTTGCGCCGGATGCAGGAGGGCTGGGTGCCCGAAGGCAAGCGCGTGCTCGGCGTCTTCGTGCCGCTGATCGAGGCGCTGACCGAGCGGCAGTGGGGCGACAATTCCCCGCCGCGCGAGGTCGGCACCAAGCATGTCGCGCTCTTCGCCACCCCCGCCACCGTGCGCAGCCGCGCCTTCCAGCGCGAGCTGGCCTTCCGCGCCATCGGGGTGGATGTCGAGGCGCAGGCCTGCGGCGGCGTGGTCGATGCGATCGAGGAGGGGGACATGATCCTCGCCGAGGCGCTGGTGCGCTCCCATGTCGATGCGCTCAGGCGCAAGATGCCCGAGCCCGACGCGGCGATCCTCGGCTGCACCCACTACCCCTTGATGACCGAGACCTTCCAGGACGCGCTGGGCGAGGGGGTGAAGGTCTTCAGCCAGGCCGATCTCGTCGCCGAGAGCCTCGCCGACTACCTCTCGCGCCGCCCCGAGATGCGCGGGCCGGGCATGGACAGCATGTTCCTGACCACCGGCAAGCCCAAGCAGGTCTCGGACCGCGCCACCCAGTTCCTGCACCGCCGCATCGAGTTCGTCGCCGCCTGAGGCCGCGCCGCTCTGGTGCGCGACTGATGCACGCCTTACCTGATACTCCGACAGGAGCCATGCCATGACCCATTCCGCCGCCATCCTCGGGGCCTCCGGCTACACCGGGGCCGAACTCGTCCGCCTGATCGCGACCCATCCCGCGATCGAGATCGCCGCCCTGTCGGGCGACCGCAAGGCGGGCATGGCGATGGGTGAGGTCTTTCCGCATCTGGCGCATCTCGACCTGCCGGCGCTGTGCAAGATCGAGGAGATCGATTTCTCCGCCATCGACATCGCCTTTTGCGCTTTGCCGCATGCGATGAGCCAGGCGGTGATCAAGGATCTGCCCAAGGATCTGAAGATCGTCGATCTCTCTGCCGATTTCCGGCTGCGCAACGACGGCGAATACGAGAAATGGTACGGCAAGCCGCATGCCGCAATGGAACTGCAGGAAGAGGCCGTCTACGGCCTGACCGAGTTCTACCGCGACGAGATCGCGGGCGCGCGGCTCGTTGCCGGCACGGGCTGCAACGCGGCCACCGTGCAATTCGCGCTGCGCCCGCTGATCGAAAAGGAACTGATCGATCTCGACGACATCGTCTGCGACCTGAAGAACGGCGTCTCGGGCGCGGGTCGATCGCTCAAGGAGAACATGCTGTTTGCCGAGCGGAGCGAGGACGTGCTTGCCTATTCGGCGGGCGGCACGCACCGGCATCTGGGCGAGTTCGACCAGGAGTTCTCCGCGATCGCGGGCCGCGACGTCCGCATCCTCTTCACCCCGCATCTCGTCCCGGTCAATCGCGGCATTCTCGCCTCGTGCTACGTGAAGGGCGACCCGCAAGCCGTTCATGAGGCGCTGCAATCGCGCTACGAGGCCGAGCCCTTCCTGCGGGTGCTGCCCTTCGGGCGCTTGCCCGGGATGAGCCATGTGCAGGGCTCGAACTTCTGCCATATCGGCGTGTCGGGCGACCGGGTCTCGGGGCGCACGCTGGTGGTCTCCACGCTCGACAACCTGTGCAAGGGCTCCTCGGGGCAGGCGTTGCAGAACGCCAACCTGATGCTCGGCCTTCCCGAGACGGAGGGGCTGATGCTGGCCCCGGTGTTCCCCTGATGCGCGGGCTGAAGAAGACCCGCCGCATCCAGGTGCTGGCGCTCGCCGCCGTGGCGCTGGTGCTGGCCACCGGCATCATCGGCTATGCCATGCGCGACGGGATCAACTTCTTCCGCTCGCCCGCGCAGCTCTTGGCCGAGCCGCCCGCGCCTTCGGAGGTGTTCCGCCTCGGCGGGCTGGTCGAGGAGGGCACGCTCAGGCGCGGGCAGGGCGAGACGGTGACCTTCTCGGTCACCGATGGCGCGGCCTCGGTGCCGGTGGCCTATACCGGCATCCTGCCCGACCTCTTCGAGGAGGGGCAGGGCATGGTGGGCCAGGGGCGCTGGACCGGCGAGCGCTTCGAGGCGGTGGAAATCCTCGCCAAGCATGACGAGAGCTACATGCCCAAGGAGGTGATCGACGCGCTCGAGGAGCAGGGCGTCTACAAGGCACCGAACGCCGCGGCGCCGTCGAATTAACGAAACCGCGGCAGTCTGACCCTCGGGATCACGGAGGGGCGCGGAATGAAGAGCGTGGAGCAGATCGCGGCGGAGATCGTCGCGCGCGAGGGCGGCTATGTCGACGATCCGGACGATCCGGGCGGGGCGACCAACCACGGCGTGACGATTCACACGATGCGCCGCCTCGGGCTCGATCTCGACGGCGACGGCGTGGTCACCAAGGCGGATGTCAGGCGGCTCACCCCCGCGCAGGCCACCGAGATCTTCATCGAGCATTACTACCGCCGCCCGCGCATCGACGCGCTGCCCGAGAGCCTGCGCGCTTCGGTCTTCGACATGCATGTCAATTCCGGCGCCAACGCGGTGAAGATCCTGCAAAGGCTCCTCGTGGCGATGCGCATCCCGGTGGTGATCGACGGCATCATCGGCCCGCAGACCATCGCCGCGGCGGCGCAGGCGCAGGCCGCCGCGCCCGATCACCTTGCCGATGCCTACGGCATCGCCCGGCGCAATTACTACTACAGCCTCGCCGACAGCCGCCCGGCCAGCCGCAAATACGCGCGCGCCCGCGACGGCGGCAAGGGCGGCTGGATCCGCCGGGCCGAGGAATTCATCTCGCCGCGCTACCACCTGACCGAAACGCAGCATCGCGAAAGGACCGCGGCATGGGGATGATCGGGGGGATCGTGAGGACGCTGTTCGGCGCGCGGCGCAACATCGTGGTCGAGACGGTCGAGGCCTTTCGCGAGAACGCCGAAGGCCGGGCCGTGCGGGCCTCGGATCACCGCGAGGCGGTGCTGGCGCAGTTCGCCGCCGAAATGGCGCAGGCCCGGCGCGGGGGCTGGGACCGCTTCATCGACGGGCTGAACCGCCTGCCGCGCCCGGCCATGGCCTTCGGCACGATGGGGCTGATCGGGGCGGCGATGGTCGATCCCGCATGGTTCGCGGCGCGGATGCAGGGGTTGGCGCTGGTGCCCGAGCCGCTGTGGTGGCTGATGGGGGCGATCGTCAGCTTCTATTTCGGCGCGCGGATGCAGGCGCATGACCAGGGCTATGAGCGCGAGATGATCGCGGCGTTGGCGCGGATGCGCGCGCGGCTGCCCGAACCGGTCTCGGGCCCCGTGCCGGACGGCATACCGCAGGGCGCGTCCGAGCCCGGCATTGCCCCGAGCTCCGAGCCCAACGCCGCGCTCGACAACTGGCGGCGCACGCAAGCGTGATGGGCCGCCCCACCGGGGGCGACAATCCGCCCGGGCGCCGCGATAGCGCCGTCCGGGCGGATCGGCTACAAGCTCGGGCATGTTGATCGAACTCGGACATTTCGCCCTGATTCTGGCCTTTGCCACCGCCATCGTGCAGATGGTGGTGCCGCTCGTCGGCGCGCAGAAGGGCTGGCGCGGCTGGATGGGCGTGGCAGAGCCCGCCGCCACCGCGCAATTCGCGCTCACCGGCTTCGCCTTCGCGGCGCTGACGGTGGCCTTCGTCACATCGGATTTCTCCGTGGCGCTGGTGGTGGCCAACTCCCATTCCCTCAAGCCCATGCTCTACAAGATCTCGGGCGTCTGGGGGAACCACGAGGGCTCGCTGCTTTTGTGGCTGGTGATCCTGTCGGGCTTCGGCGCCGCCGCCGCGTGGTTCGGCGGCAACCTGCCCGAGCGGCTGCGCGCGCGCGTGCTGGCGGTGCAGGCCTCGATCGGCGTCGCCTTCTATGCCTTCCTGCTCTTCACCTCGAACCCGTTTCTGCGCGTCGCCACGCCGCCCTTCGACGGGCAGGATCTGAACCCGCTGCTGCAGGACCCGGGCCTCGCCTTCCACCCGCCGTTTCTCTACCTCGGCTATGTCGGCCTTTCGATGTCGTTCTCCTTTGCCGTCGCGGCGCTGATCGAGGGGCGGGTCGACGCGGCATGGGCGCGCTGGGTCCGGCCCTGGACGCTGGCGGCGTGGCTGTTCCTGACCATCGGCATCGCGCTGGGCTCGTGGTGGGCCTATTACGAGCTGGGCTGGGGCGGCTTCTGGTTCTGGGACCCGGTCGAGAACGCGAGCTTCATGCCATGGCTCTTCGCCGCGGCCCTCCTGCATTCGGCCATCGTCACCGAAAAGCGCGAGGCGCTCAAAAGCTGGACCGTGCTGCTCGCCATCCTCGCCTTCAGCTTCTCGCTCCTGGGCACCTTCATCGTGCGCTCGGGCGTGCTCACATCCGTGCATGCCTTCGCCAACGACCCCGAGCGCGGGGTGTTCATCCTGATGATCCTCGGCGTCTTCACCGGCGGCGCGCTGACGCTCTATGCCGCGCGCGCCCATGCGATGGAGGCCAAGGGCGTGTTCGGGCTGGTTAGCCGCGAGGCTGCGCTGGTGGCCAACAACGTGCTGCTCGCCGTGGCCGCCATGGTGGTCTTCGTCGGCACGCTCTGGCCGCTGATCGCGGAGATGGCCTTTGGCCGGGTGCTTTCGGTCGGCCCGCCCTTCTTCGACGCGGCCTTCACGCCCTTCTTCGTGGCGCTGGCGCTGCTTTTGCCCGTGGGCACGCTTTTCGCGTGGAAGCGGGCGCAGGGCGCGCGGGTGCTGCGTCAGCTCTGGCCCGCCGCCGCGCTCGCGGGCGCGCTGCTGCTTCTGGGCTACGCGCTGGG
>NZ_JAMYXC010000083.1 GCF_024159025.1 Limimaricola litoreus | reverse complement strand
AGCCAGACCGCCGTCGCCCCCGGCCCCTCGGGCGCGCCGACGCGCGGGCGGCCCGACGTGCTGCCCACGGGGCGCAACTTCTTCTCCGTCGACGCGCGCGCCGTCCCCACCCCGACCGCTTGGGCGCTGGGCTGGAAATCCGCGAACCTCCTGATCGAGAAGCACCTGCAGGATCACGGCGACTGGCCGCGCAGCATGCTGGTCACCGCATGGGGCACTGCCAACATGCGCACGGGCGGCGACGATATCGCGCAGGCGCTGGCGCTGATGGGCGTGAAGCCCACATGGGACAGCGCCAACCGCCGTGTCACCGGCTTCGAGGTGCTGCCCGAGGGCGTGCTGGGCCGCCCGCGCGTCGACGTCACGCTGCGCATCTCGGGCTTCTTCCGCGACGCCTTTCCGCAGCTCGTGGCGCTGGTGGATTCGGCGGCGCGCGCGGTGCAGGCGCTCGACGAGCCCGAGGAGATCAACCCGGCGGCGGCGCGGGTGCGCGCGGGCGGATCGGCGGCGCGGGTCTATGGCTCCAAGCCCGGCGCTTACGGGGCTGGCCTGCAGGCGCTGATCGACGAGCGGATCTGGTCCGAGCGCGCCGACCTCGGGAACGCCTATCTCGATTGGGGCGGCTACGCCTATGGCGCGGGACAGGAGGGCGAGGCCGACCGCGACGGTTTTGCAGCCCGCCTCGGGCAGGTCGAGGCGATCGTCCAGAATCAGGACAACCGCGAGCACGACATCCTCGATTCGGACGATTACTACCAGTTCGAGGGCGGTGCCGCGGCAGCGGTGGCGAGCCTTCAGGGCCGCGACCGTCCGATCTACCACAACGACCATTCGCGCCCCGAGCGCCCGGTGATCCGCAGCCTCGACGAGGAGATCGCCCGCGTCGTGCGCTCTCGCGTCGTGAACCCCAAGTGGATCGATGGCGTGAAGCGGCATGGCTACAAGGGCGCCTTCGAGATCGCCGCGACGGTCGACTACCTCTTCGCCTTCGCCGCGACGACGCGGGCGGTAAAGAACCACCATTTCGACCTCGTCGAGGAGGCGGTTCTGGCCGACGAGGACACGCGCGACTTCATCGCCGAGCACAACGCGCCTGCGCTCAGGGAGATCGCCGAGCGGCTGCAGGAGGCGATCGACCGCGGGCTGTGGCAGCCGCGCTCGAACTCGGCCCGCGCCCGGATCGAGGCGCTGCGGCGATCCGCTTGACCTCTTTGCCACCCGCCCCAGAGTGAGGGCACCCCAAGCGCCCGGAGGCCCCATGATCGTCAATCTCGTCGTCCTGCTCGCCTGCCAACTTGCGGGCGAGGTCGCGGCAAGGGGGCTCGGCCTGCCCGTGCCCGGCCCGGTGATCGGCATGGCGCTGCTGTTCGCAGGCCTGGTCCTGCGCCCGGCGCTGGCCGAACGGATCGCGCCGACGACATCGGCGCTGCTGGCGCATCTGTCGCTTCTCTTCGTCCCCGCGGGAGTCGGCGTGGTCGGGCATCTCGACACGCTGGGGCAGCATGGCGTGGCGCTGATCGCGGCGCTGCTTTTGTCGACCATCGCCGCCATCATGGCGGGGGTCTACGTCTTTTTGCTCGTCGCCCGGCTCACGGGGGCCTCGGAATGAGCCCCGCCGCTCCCGCCGAGATCTGGACCTATCTGCGGCAGGACCCGCTTTTGTGGCTCACCGCGACGCTGGTGGCCTATGCGCTGGGCGACCTCGCCTTTCGCCGAACGGGCCGCAAGCCGCTGGTGAACCCGGTGCTGGTCGCCGTGGCGCTCTTGGCGGTGCTGCTGCGCGTCACCGGCACGCCCTATGAGCGCTACTTTGACGGCGCGCAATTCGTGCATTTCATGCTCGGCCCCGCCACCGTCGCGCTGGCCGTGCCGCTCTACGCCAACATCAAGCTGATCCGCTCTGCCTTCTGGCCGATGCTGGCGGCATTGGTCGCGGGCTCGGTCACGGCTCTGGCGACGGCGGTGGCCATCGGCGCGGCCTTCGGGCTCAGGGGGGAGACGCTGCTGTCGCTCGCGCCCAAATCGGTGACAGCCCCCGTGGCGCTCGGCGTGTCCGAGACGATCGGCGGCGCGCCCAACCTGACGGCGGTGCTCGTCATCATCACCGGCATCACCGGCGCGGTGGTGGCGACTCCGCTCCTCAACCTCATGCGCATCCGCGACTGGCGCGCGCGCGGCCTCGCCGTCGGCGTCGCGGCGCATGGGATCGGCACGGCCCGCGCCTTTCAGGTCAACGAGACGGCGGGCGCCTTCGCGGGCATCGGCATGGGGCTCAACGCGTTGCTGACGGCGCTGATTGCGCCCCTGCTGGCCCCATGGCTGGTGGCGCTCCTCACCGGCTGACGGGTTGCGCGCGGACGCCCTTCGGCGCAGTCTGCCGCCTCGAACAAGGAGCCATGCGATGACCGACGACACCGACCGCCACGCGATGAAGATGGCCAAGAAGAAGGCCGCGCGCGACAAGATCATGGCCACCAAGACCGACGAAAAGGGGCTGATCATCGTTCATACCGGCAAGGGCAAGGGCAAGTCCTCGGCCGCCTTCGGGATGATCTTCCGCTGCATCGCCCACGAGATGCCCTGCGCCGTGGTGCAGTTCATCAAGGGCGGCATGTCGACCGGCGAGCGCGACCTGATCCTCGAGCGGTTCTCGGACGCCTGCCAGTTCCACACCATGGGCGAGGGCTTCACCTGGGAGACGCAGGACCGCTCGCGCGACACCGAGATGGCGCAGGCGGCTTGGGAAAAGGCCAAGGAGCTGATCCGCGATCCCGCCAACCGCATGGTGCTGCTCGACGAGATCAACATCGCGCTGCGCTACGACTATCTCGACATCAAAGAGGTCGTGACCTTCCTGAAGGCGGAGAAGCCCGAGATGACCCATGTGGTGCTCACCGGGCGCAACGCGCATGAGGACCTGATCGAGGCCGCCGATCTGGTGACCGAGATGGAGCTGGTGAAGCACCCCTTCCGCTCGGGCATCAAGGCGCAGGTCGGCGTCGAGTTCTGAAACGCAGGCGCGGCCCTCAGCCGCGCCGCTCGATCAGCCGCTTGAGTTCGGCAACGACCCTGTCCTCGCTCACCGGCTTGGACAGGACCTGGCAATCGGGGAACTCCTGTTTGAGCTCCTCGCCATCGACATTGCCGGTCACGAAGAGCAGGGGCACGTCCAGCGCGCAAAGGTCGCGCGCCAGCGGCAGGCTCGATTCGCTCCCAAGCCGCACGTCGAGCACCGCGGCATCGGGCCGGGTCGAGACGGCCTTTTGCGCATCGGAGAGCCGCGTATAAGGCCCCTCGACCAGCGCGCCCTGCTCGCCCAGCGCCATCTCCAGCGAGATCGCGATCAGGAACTCGTCCTCGACCACCATCACCCGCCGCCCTTCGAGCCGCGCCTCGCCGCGCGTCGCGCGCTCGCTCTCGGCGGCGTCATGGCCCACCGGCATCTCGATGGTGCAGACCACGCCGGTCTCGGCGTAATCGATGGTCACCTCGCCCTCGTCGGCGCGCAGGATCGAACGCAGCAGCGTCGAGCCGAAACCCGTGCGATCGGGCGCCGAAACCTTCGGCCCGCCGCTTTCGCGCCAGACCACGCGGGCGCGGCCGGGGGCAAGGCGGCTCACCTCGATCGAGACGCGGCCCCGCTCGCCGCTCAGCGCGCCATACTTGATCGCGTTGGTGGTCAGCTCGTAGAGCGCGAGCGACAGGCTTTCGGCGATCTTGGGCACCAGCGTCGCACCGGTCGCGCCGGAGATCATGAAACGCCCCGGCTCGGGGTCGAAGGGCGAAATCGCGCTGTCGATCACGTCCGAAACCCTGAGGGCGCTGTCGGAGAGCTGCACGGTTAGCGCATGGCTGCGCGACAGCGCCTCCATCCGGCCCAGCAGGCTCTGTTCGAGCTCGCGCACGCTGCCGGCACGGCGCGCCGACATGCGCACCATGCCCTGCAGCACCGACAGCATGTTGCGGGTGCGGTGGTTCAGCTCCGAGGAGACGAGACGCATCCGCTCCTCGGCCTCCTTGCTCTCGGTGATGTCCATGACATGGCCGATGAGCCGCTCGTGCCCGGTCTCGGCATCGCGCGAGTAGCGGCCATGCACGCTGATCCAGCGCAGGGCGCCATCGGCCCGCAGGATCCGGCTGTCGAAGGCCCAGCCCTCCCTGGCCTCCAGCGCCGCGTTGTAAGCCGAATCGACGCGGGCCCGGTCCTCGGGCACCACATGGGAGAGGAAATCATCGTAGCTCCAGGACGGCCGCCCGGTCTCGTAACCGAAGATCTGGTCGTGCCGCAGGCTGCGCCAGGCCTTGCCGGTCGTGGTATCGAGATCCCACACGCCGATCTCACCCACCGCCAGGACCAGCCTGAGGTGATCCGTGCCGCGTTCGATTTCCGTAAGGTCTTCCATTCAGCCACCTGTCTTAGCAGCTTTGCAACTATAGGTTCGACGGAGGTCTTTGAACAGAGAGTCGGCAAACCTCCGGACCATGTACGGCATCGTACTCCTTCCCCGGCGCAGGGTCTAAGTCAACGTCTGGCCTGTCGAGAGCGCCGCCGGATCGACCCGCAGTTCGATCACCGCGACCCGCCCGCTTCGGCGGGCCCGTTCGAAGGCCGGGGCGAAGTCGGCATCCCGCTCCACCACCTCGCCATGCCCGCCGTAAGCCTCCGCCAGCGCCGCGAAATCCGGGTTGGCCAGCGCCGTGCCCGAGACCCGGCCGGGGTAGTGCCGCTCCTGATGCATGCGAATCGTGCCGTAGCGGCCGTTGTTGACGACGATGACGATCGGTGCCGCCCCGTGTTGCGCCACCGTCGACATCTCGTTGAGCGTCATCTGGAAGCAGCCGTCGCCTGCAAGGCAGACCACCGTGCGATCGGGATGCGCCAGCGCGGCCGAGATCGCCGCCGGAAAGCCGTAGCCCATGGAGCCGGAGGTCGGGGCGAGCTGGGTGCGAAACCCCTTGAAGCGGAAATAGCGGTGCAGCCAGCCCGCGTAATTGCCCGCGCCGTTGGTCAGGATCGCGTCCTCCTCCAGGTTATCGGACAGCCAACCGATGATTCGCTCCAGCTTGACGGCACCGGGGGTCTCCTTCGGGCTGAGCCAGCTGTCGTAATCCGCGCGCGCGGCGGCGGTCCAGCCCGCCCAGTCGGCCCCGCAGGGGGCGAGATCGACCAGGGCCGAGAGCATGGCGGGCGCGCGGGCCACCGTCGCCAGTTCGGGCCGCCAGACCCGGCCGATCTCGTCGGCGTCGGCATGGACATGGATCAGCGCCTTGTCGTGTCCCGCCGGGTCGATGAGCGTGTAGCCCTGCGTTTCGATATCGCCCAGCCGCGAGCCGATCACCAAGAGCGCGTCCGCCGCGCGCACCCGCTCGGCCAGCTTGGGGTTCACGCCGACATTCAGGTCGCCCGCGTAGTTCGGATGGCGGTTGTCCATGTAGTCCTGCCGCCGGAAGCCCACTCCGACCGGCAGGCCCTGCGTTTCGGCAAAACGGGCGAGGTCCGCGGCCGCGGCGGTGGACCAATGCGGCCCGCCGACCACCACCAGGGGGCGCTCGGCGCGCGACAGCCGCTCCATGATCCGCGCCGCCGGGGCGGAGAGATCGGGCGCGAGCCGCTCGGGCGCGGGCGCAAGATCGCGCGCCTCCGCCAGCCCCGACAGCACGTCCTCGGGCAGCGCCAGCACCACCGGGCCGGGGCGGCCCGACATCGCCACCTCGAAGGCGCGGCCGACGTATTCGGGAATGCGCGCGGCATCGTCGATCTCGGCCACCCACTTGGCGAGGGGGGCGAACATGGCGCGGTAATCGACCTCCTGGAATGCCTCGCGGTCGCGGTCGCCCCGCGCGATCTGGCCGACGAAGAGCACCATCGGCGTGCTGTCCTGCCGCGCCACGTGCACGCCCGCGGAGGCATTGGTCGCCCCCGGCCCGCGGGTGACGAAGGCGACGCCCGGACGCCCCGTGAGCTTGCCCTGCGCCTCGGCCATCATCGCGGCCCCGCCCTCGTGGCGGCAGACCACGTTGGCGATGGCGCTGTCGTGCAGCCCGTCGAGCACGGCGAGAAAGCTCTCGCCCGGCACGGAAAAGACCCGCTCCACCCCGAGCCGCGCCAGCTGCTCCACCAGTATCCGTCCGCCATGCCGCATGAAAACCCCTCCCTTTCGGGCCGGAGCATGGCCGCGCGGCGCGCGCCCCGCAAGCGGGCTAGAGGCTGACCTCGGGACGAAATCCCTCCGGCACCCGGTTGCGCGCCTCGAGCACCAGATCGGCCATCACCTCGCCCACCAGCGGCGCGAGCCCAAAGCCGATCTTGAAGCCGCCATTGGCGATCCACGCGTTCTCGCGGAAGGGATGCGCGCCCAGCATCGGCGCGCGGCTCTTCGCACGCGGCCTGACACCGGCCCAGCGCTCCACCACCTCGGCCCCCTCCATCGCCGGGCACAGCCCGCGCGCCTGCGCGATCAGCTCGTCGAGCTGCGCATCGGTGGCCGCGCCGTCCTCGTACTCGCGCTCGGAGGTCGAGCCGATGCCGACCGTGCCATCGGCATGCGGCACCGCGTGCAGCCCCTCGGCGAAGATCTGCGGCATCTGGGAGGGATCGAAGCCGTGGGGGCGCAAGAGCGCTGCCTGCCCCTTCACGCCGGTGCCCGCCATCCTGCCCGCCTGCGCCGAGATCTCCTCGAGCCCCGCCACGCCCGTGGCCCAGACCACCGGGCCTTCGGGCAGCCCCTCGCGCGTGATCTCGCCGCCCAATGTCTCGAGAGCTTGCGCGAGCGCCAGCGTCGCCCGGCGCGGATGCAGCCGCGCGGTGAGCGTGTCATGCACCAGCCTGCCGCTCGGGCTTGCCGGTTCCCAGTCGCCGCCGCGCGCCTCGACCACCCGCCAGTCGGCCCGGCCCTGCCACAGCTCGGCGGCGCCACCTGCGCGCTCCTCGGCCCGCGCCACCGCCGCCGCATCGGCCAGGGGTTGCAGCCGCCCGGTCCGTGCATAGCCCGGATCGGCGCCCGAAAGCCGCGCGATGTCGGCCCAGTAGTCTTCGGCCATGAGCAGGGCTTCGAGCTGGAACGCCTTTTTCGGGTTCCACTGCTCGGGCACATGCGGCGCCAGCGCGCCGACGATCCCGCCCGAGGCCCCCGCCGCCGGGCCCAAGGGATCGATCACCCGCACATGCGCGCCGCGCCGCGCGCAGGCCACCGCGACCGAAAGCCCCCAGGCCCCCGCCCCCATCACCGTCAGATCCGCGCTTGTCATCGCCAGCCGCCCCCGTCATCACGAGGGCGCAACCTAGGGCATGGGCAGATGGACGACCAGCGCGCGCAACTCGACTGGCGGGACGGCCACGTGCCGGTCTCGACCCGCTTCGACGATCCCTATTTCTCGATCCACGACGGGCTGGCCGAGACGCGGCACGTCTTTCTCGCGGGCAACGGCCTGCCCGAGCGCTTCGGCGGCGATTTCCACATCATGGAGACGGGCTTCGGCACCGGGCTCAATTTTCTCACCGCGTGGGAGGCATGGGAGACGGCGGGCGCGCGGGGCAGCCTGCGCTTCACCAGCTTCGAGGCCTTTCCCATGACCCCCGCCGACACGGCCCGCGCGCTGGGCGCCTTTCCCGCGCTCGCCCCGCGCGCCGAACGGCTGGTGGCGGCGCTGGAGGCAGGCCCCGGCCCGCATCGCTTCGACGATGCGGTGACGCTCGACATCGTGCAGGGCGACGCGCGCGAGACGCTGCCCCGGCACGAGGGCTTCGCCGATGCGTGGTTTCTCGACGGCTTTGCCCCGGCGCGAAACCCCGAGCTGTGGGGCGACGCCCTGATGCGCGAGGTCGCGGCGCATACCGCGCCGGGCGGCACGCTGGCGAGCTACACGGCGGCGGGGCACGTGCGAAGGGCGCTGGCCGAGGCCGGGCTCGACGTGCGGCGCGCGCCGGGATACGGGCGCAAGCGCCACATGACCCTCGCCAGAAAGCCCGACTGATGCGCAACGACAACCGGCTCGGCATCCTGCTGATGACGATCACCACCTTCGTCTTCGCCATGCAGGACGGGATTTCGCGCTATCTCGCCGAAAACTACAACGTCTTCATGGTGGTGATGGTCCGCTACTGGTTCTTCGCCGCCTTCGTCATCGCCATCGCCCGCCATCAGAAGGGCTCGGTCCGCGCCGCCGCCCATACCAGCCAGCCGCTGCTGCAGGGGCTGCGCGGCCTGCTGCTGGCGGGCGAGATCTGCGTCATGGTGATCGGCTTCGTGCATCTGGGGCTGGTCGAGAGCCACGCGATCTTCGCGGTCTACCCGCTCTTGATCGCGGCGCTGTCGGGACCGGTGCTGGGAGAGAGCGTGGGCTGGCGGCGCTGGGCCGCGATCGGCATCGGCTTTGCAGGCGTGCTGGTGATCCTGCGCCCCGGCGTCGGCGTCTTCGCCCCCGCCGCGCTGTTCCCGCTGGCCGCGGCGGTGATGTTCGCGCTCTACGGGCTGCTCACGCGCTATGCCGCGCGACGCGATTCCGCGGCCACCAGCTTCTTCTGGACCGGGGTGACGGGGGCCGTGCTGATGACCGCGATCGGCCTGCCCAACTGGCAGCCGCTCATGGGATGGGACTGGGCGGTGCTGGCGCTCTTGTGCGTGACCGGCGCGGGCGGGCATTTCCTGCTGATCAAGACCTACGAGGTCGCCGAGGCGGGGGCGGTGCAGCCCTTTGCCTATCTGCAGCTGCCCTTTGCCGCCTCGCTCGGCATCCTCGCCTTCGGCGAGACCATTTCGGCCAACGTGGCGCTGGGGGCCGCGATCGTGGTGGGCGCGGGCGTGTTCACGCTGATCCGCACCCACCGCAAGACGGGCTAGGTCACTCCACCGGGCGCTGCGGCGGCCGCACCCCGCCGATCGACATCGGCGCCAGGATCGACAGCGACATCGTCGAGGCGCGCCCCTCGGGCGCGATCTCCACCGCCGGCGGCACCGGGGCGGGCGTGGTCTCGGCCACGAGCGTATCGGCATTGCGCGCCTGCGGGCGCACATGCGGCGGCTTGCCGTTGAGCAGGTCGGTGAAGTTCACCGGCCCGGTCTCGCCGGTCAGCCGCGCGCGGTAGACCGGGATCGATTCGCTGACCCGCATCACGTAGTTGCGGGTCTCGGTGAAGGGGATGTGCTCGATCCAGTCGACCACGTCGGCCTGTCCGATCCGCGGATCGCCGCGCTCGGCCATCCATGTGCGCGGCCGCGAGGCGCCGGCATTGTAGCCCGCCGAGATCATCACCGGGCTCTGGCCGAAGGTCTCCTCGAGATAGGCGAGGTAACGCGTGCCGAGCTGGGCATTGTAGCGCCAGTCGGTGGTCAGCTTGGCGCGGGAATACGGCAGGCCGAGCCAGCCCGAGACCTCCTCGGCGGTGGCGGGCATCAGCTGCATCAGCCCCAGCGCGCCGACCGGGCTGCCGACGCCGATGTTGAACTCGCTCTCGCGGCGGGCGATCGACATCGCCAGCTCGGGTGAGACCGGCATCTCGGTTTCGGCCAGCGCGTGCAGCGGGAAGTAGATCTCGGGGATCACGATCTGCCTATAGGCTGCGGCCTTGCCCAGCGTCAGCGCCAGATGCGTCTCGTCGCGCTCCATCAGCATCCGGCCAAGCTGCGCCAGCCCCTCGCGGTCGAGGCTGCGGCCCAGCTCGATCGTGAAGCGCAGCGCATCGCGGTACTGGCCCGCGTCGAGCAGGAAGGCGACGGCCTGGGTGCGGTCGTCCTCGAGGAACGCCCCCTGCCGCCAGTCGGCCACCGGCTCGTGGCCGGTGAGCGCCGGGTCGAGCGAGAGCCCGAGCTTCTCGGCCGAGAGCAGCCCGTAAAAGGCGGTCTGGTGCAGCGCCGCGCGGGCATAATCGAGCGCCGCGGTGTCGTAGGCGCCCATGGCCTCGCGCGCCCGGCCCTGCCAATAGCCCGCGCGCGCCAGCGAGATCGGGCTTTCGACGTCGCCTTCGAGATTCCGGAAATGCTCCAGCGCCTTTTGCGGATCGTCGAGATAGGTCAGCGCCAGATAGCCCGAGAGCCATTCGAGATCGGCGTAGAAGGTGCCCTCGGTCAGGAAATGCCGGCTGGCGAGCTCATAGGCCCGCTCCGGCTCGCCGTTGCGCATCAGCCAGCGCGACAGCGTCGCGCGCCACGAGGCCCAGCGGAACGGATCGCCCAGATCCTGTTCGGAGCCGGTGTGACGCTCGATGATCTCGATCGCCTCGGAATAGTCGCCCTTGTCGGCAAAGCGGTTGAACCGGGCATTGGCGATGCCGGGCCTGTCGCGCAGCGCCTCGGGCACCCGGCCGAGCGCCGCCGCGGCGCCTTGGTCGCGGATCAGCGCGACGCGCGCCTCGGCGACCCGGCGCTCGGCATCGGACAGCGTGTCGAACAGCCGCTGCGCATCGCTGATGCGCCAGCGCCAGAGCATGGCGTCGATGCGCTTTGCGTGATGCGGCGCGAGGATGTCGCCAAAGGCGTCCATCATCGCGGCATGGCCCGAGCCGTCGAGGCCGAGCGTCAGCCAGCTTTCGACCAGCATCTCGCGCGCCGCGTCGATCTTGCCCTGCGCCATCAGCGCCTCGGCGAGGCGCACGGCCCCTTCGCCGGTCTCGGGGGCCGCATCGCCGAACCAGGCGATCACCTGCTCGGGCGCGAGCCCCTTGGGCATGTCGCGCTCGCCCTCGGCGCGGATCTGATCAAGGCGGGGCCAGTCGGGATGGGCCGCGACGAAGGAGACGTATTCCTCCCAGGCCCCCTGCCCGGCCTGCAGCTTTTCCCAAGCCACGAGATCGAGCGCCACCTCGCCCAGCGGCGCGGCCAGCGCGCGCGCCTCGTCCCAGTTGCGGCGCTCGGCGGCGTCGAAGACGTCATCGATCCCGGCCATGGCCGGCAGCGCCGGGGCACAGAATGCCAGGGCGGTGACAAGGGCAGTGGAAAATCTTGCGTTTTTCGTCATGCTTGGCTGCTCCGGGATTCGGTGACTCTCGGCATGGATCGCCAACCTAAGGGTACATTGCCGCGGCGCAACTCACAAACTTGGCAAGCGATGGAAAGCCGTCTAGGGTCCGCGCGATTTTACCCCCCGGACTCAGGACGCCACACATGTTCAAGGGATCGCTCCCGGCCCTCGTCACCCCATTCGCAGATGGCCAGGTGGACCTCGAGACGCTGAAGAAACTGGTCGAATGGCACATTGCCGAGGGCAGCCACGGCCTCGTGCCCGTCGGCACCACCGGCGAGAGCCCGACCCTGACGCATGAGGAGCACGATCTCGTCGTCGAGACCGTGGTCAGGACCGCCGCGGGCCGCATCCCCGTGATCGCGGGCGCGGGCTCGAACAACACCGTCGAGACCGTGCGCCTCGTCGAGGCCGCCAAGGCGGCGGGCGCCGATGCCGCCCTCGTGGTCACGCCCTATTACAACAAGCCGACGCAGCGCGGGCTGGTGGCGCATTTCCACGCCGCCGCCGAATGCGGCCTGCCGATCGTGATCTACAACATTCCCGGCCGCTCGGTCGTCGACATGAGCCCGCAGACCATGGGCGAGCTGGCCAAGCACCCGATGATCGTCGGCGTCAAGGATGCGACCGGCGACCTGAGCCGCGTGCCCAAGCAGCGCATCCATTGCGGCGCCGACTTCCTGCAGCTTTCGGGCGAGGACGCGACCGCGCTGGGCTACAACGCCCACGGCGGGCGGGGCTGCATCTCGGTCACCGCCAATGTCGCGCCGAAGCTCTGCGCCGAGTTCCAGGAGGCGACCCTCAAGGGCCGCTACGACGTGGCGCTCGACCTGCTCGACCGGCTGATGCCGCTGCACGAGGCGATCTTCCTCGAGCCTGGCGTGGCCGGGGCGAAATACGCGATGAGCGTGCTTGGCCTGTGCCGCGACGAGGTGCGCTCGCCGCTGACGCCGCTGCTCGAGGGCACCCGCCTTGCCGTCAAGGACGCGCTGCGTCACGCGGGGCTGATCGGTCACTGACCCCGCACCGCGGCGCCTGCGGCCGGCCGGGGCATGCGTATTTGAAGAAAGATGAACGGGGGGCGGCGCTGGACTTGGGCGCCGCGCGCCCCTAGATCGGGCGCATGGCCAAGAAAGAGCAGAACAAGAACTACAAGGTGATCGCCGAGAACCGGCGGGCGCGCTACGACTATGCCATCGAGGACGATCTCGAATGCGGGATCATCCTGATGGGGTCGGAGGTCAAGAGCCTGCGCACCGGCCAGTCGAACATCGCCGAGAGCTATGCCTCGGTCGAGAACGGCGAGCTGTGGCTGACCAATGCCTATATCGCGCCCTATGACGCGGGCCGCACCTTCGGCCACGAGGAGCGGCGGCGCCGCAAGCTTCTGGTCAAGCAAAAGGAGCTGGTGCGGCTTTGGAACGCCACCCAGCGCGAGGGCATGACCATCGTACCGCTGGTGATGTATTTCAACGACCGCGGTCTGGTGAAGCTCAAGATCGCCACCGGCAAGGGCAAGAAGAACCACGACAAGCGCGCTACCGAGGCCAAGCGCGACTGGGGCCGCCAGAAGCAGCGGCTGCTGCGCTCGAACGTCTAGGCGTCTTGCACCTGCCGCACCACGGGTCTACTCCTTCGCGCGACGGAACCGACCCGAGGGAACGCATGTCCGAGACCGCCGATGATCCCCGCACGCTCGTCTCGACCCGCTGGTTGGCCGAGCGGCTCAAGGACCCCGATCTGCGGATTCTCGACGCCTCCTGGTACCTGCCCGACACCGGGCGCGACGGGCGGGCCGAATACGAGACGGCGCATATCCCCGGTGCCCGCTTCTTCGACATCGACGAGATCTCGGATCACCGCAGCGGCCTGCCGCACATGGCGCCGCCGCCGGAGAAGTTCGTCTCGCGGCTGCGCGCCATGGGCGTGGGTGACGGCCACCGGGTCGTGGTCTATGATGGCGCGGGGCTGTTCTCGGCCGCGCGCGTGCGCTGGCTGTTCAAGCTGATGGGTTTCGACGAGGTCGCGGTGCTCGACGGCGGCCTGCCCAAGTGGCGCGCCGAGGGCCGCCCGCTCACCGCCGAGCCCACGGTGCTGCGCGACCGCCATCTGACCGCGAGCCTGCGCCGCGACATGGCGGTGGACGCCACCGAGGTGGCCCGCGCGGTCAAGCTCGGCAGCCATGTCATCGTCGATGCCCGCGCCGCCGCGCGTTTCGTGGGCGGCGCGCCCGAGCCGCGCGCCGGGCTGCGCTCGGGCCATATCCCCGGCTCGCGCAACCTGTTCTTCCGCGACCTGCTGCGCACCGACGGCACGCTGAAGAACGAGGCGGGCATCCGCGCCGCCTTCGAAGGCGCGGGCGTCGATCTCGACCGCCCCGTGATCACCACCTGCGGATCCGGCGTGACCGCGGCGGTGCTGTCGCTGGCGCTCGAACGCATCGGAAAATCCGACCACCGGCTCTATGACGGCTCGTGGTCCGAATGGGGCATGTTCCCCGATCTGCCGGTCGAGACAGGCCCGGCCCAAGACAACCTCGAAGGATAGACATGTTCGAGCATCTGACCGACCAGCCGGCTGACAAGATCCTGGCCCTGATGAGCGCCTACAAGGCCGATCCGCGCAAGGCGAAGATCGACCTCGGCGTTGGCGTCTACAAGGACGCCGAGGGCCGCACCCCGATCATGCGCGCGGTCAAGGCCGCCGAAGGGCGGCTGCTCGAAAGCCAGGACACCAAGAGCTACACCGCACTGGCGGGCGATCCGGCCTTTGCCGATGCGATGATCGACCTGGTGCTCGCCGACACGCTGCCGCGCGACCGCGTCGCCGCCGTGGCGACGCCGGGCGGCACCGGCGCGGTGCGCCAGGCCTTCGAGATGATCGGCATGGCCGCGCCCGAGGCCACCATCTGGGTCTCCGACCCGACCTGGCCCAACCATCTGTCGATCCTCAAGCATCTCGATGCCAAGACCCGCGCCTACCGCTATTTCGACAGCGAGACCCGCTCGGTCGACATGGCCGGCATGATGGAGGATCTCGCCGAGGCGCAGCCCGGCGACGTGGTGCTGCTGCATGGCTGCTGCCACAACCCGACCGGCGCCAACCCCACGCCCGAGCAGTGGGACGAGATCGCCGCCACGCTGAAAGCGCGCCATCTCGTGCCGATGATCGACCTCGCCTACCAGGGCTTCGGCGACGGGCTCGACGCCGATGCGGCGGCCACGCGGCTGATCGCGGGCGCGCTCGAAGAGGTGATCATCGCGGCGAGCTGCTCGAAGAACTTCGGCATCTACCGCGAGCGCACCGGCATCCTGATGGCCGTGGGCCGCGACGTGCCGCAGACCCGCACGCTGCAGGGCACGCTGGCCTATCTCAACCGGCAGAACTACTCCTTCCCGCCCGATCACGGCGCCCGCGTCGTCTCGACCATCCTGACGGATGAGGCGCTGCGCGCCGATTGGCAGGCCGAGCTGGAAGAGGTGCGCACCGGCATGTTGCGGCTGCGCGAGGCGCTGGCCGCCGAGCTCAAGCGCCTGTCGAATTCGGATCGCTTCGATTTCCTCGCCCAGCATCGCGGCATGTTCTCGCGGCTCGGCGCAAGCCCCGAACAGGTCGCCCGGCTGCGCGACGATCACGGCATCTACATGGTCGGCGACAGCCGGATGAACATCGCCGGTCTCAACGACCGCTCCATTCCCGTTCTGGCGCAGGCGATCATCGACGTCGGCGTCTGAACCCTCAGGGTTTTCGACCTTCAAGCGCCGTCCCTCCGGGGGCGGCGTTTTGCGTTGCGACGTGGCGTCGATCACGGATTCGTGGCTGAATCGTGCCATTCCGTCCGATCGGGGGAAACTTTTGCTCACCCCCGGTGGTTCTGCCAGCGAAACGGGCCCGACGCCGAGCGTCGCGCAGGTCCGCTACAGCAAACCAAGGAGGTCGACATGGCCAGCACTGGCGAGACGATGGACCAAAAGGCGAAGAGGGCTGCCGCCGACGCCAAGAGCGGCGCATCCGAATTCGCAGACACCGCCCGCGAGCGGGCCCGCGAGATGGCGGGCGAGGCACGCGAGCGCGCTTACGAATACGGCCGCGACTACAAGGACGAGGCCGCGAACGAGACCTCGAAGATCGCCAATGCGCTGCGCAAGGCGTCCGAGGATCTGCACGACGGCTCGCCGCAGGAGCGCATCTTTGCCAAGCTGGCCGACACGGTGGCCGACACCGCCGACGGCATGCGCGAGATGGAGCTCGACGAGATGGCCTATGCCGTCAACGACTTCGCCCGCCGCAACTCGGCCGCCTTTCTCGGCGGTGCCGCGCTTCTGGGCTTTGTCGCCGCGCGCTTCATGAAGGCCTCGGCCCGGCATGACAACTATCGCGGCAGCGGCTCCTTCGGCTCGGACGCCTATGGCGACGACCGCTATGCCCCCGACGTGACCCCGAACGACTACGACGAGGACGACCGTGTTTCGCGCCCGGTGCCGACCTCCGATCCGGTGACCAGCGCCGCGCCGCGCCCCGCGCCCACCACGACGACCCAGCCGGCCGCGCGCCCCGCGACCACCTCGGCCACCACCGGCACGACGACCGGTACCGCGGGCAGCACCGGTTCGACCGGCGGCACCTCGTCTGACATCTCGCGCGGGACCACCACCACCGGCGGCACCGGCTCGATCAGCACCGGCTCCTCCTCGACCGGCAGCACCGGTTCGGTCGGCGGCATCGACAAGCCCGACGACAAGCCCGAGATTCCCGGCGCACCCCAGCCCGGCACAACGGGAGCCGTGAAGAAATGACCCATACCGATCCGCATCATGATCCCGCACCCGGGACCACCACCCGGGTCGAGAGCAAGAGCACGGGTTCGCTGCTGTCCGAGGCGCTCAACCATGTGAGCGGTCTCGTGCGCAAGGAGGTCGACCTCGCGCGCGCCGAGATGTCTCGCGCCGTGAGCCGCGCCGGGATGGGCATCGGGCTCATCGTCGGTGCGGTGATCCTGAGCCTCACCGCGCTCAACGTGCTCGCTACCGCCTTCGTGGCATGGCTCTCGGAAACCGGCATCGGGCCGGGACTGTCCGCCCTCATCGTCGGTCTGGTGATCCTCGTGATCGCCGCGATTCTCGTGAAGGTCGGCATCAACCGCGTCAAAGCCGTGACCAATGCACCCAAGCGCAGCGCCGAGTCGATCCGCAAGGACGCCGCTGCCGTCAAAGGAGCCATCAATGACTGACAACACCCGTTCCCCCGAAGAGATCGAACGCGAGATCGCAACCGAACGCTCGGAACTGCAACGCACGATTGACGACCTGCAGGAGCGCCTGTCGCTTGACGGAATCATGCGCACGGTGACCGACAGCGTGAGCGACAACGCCTCCGACATCGGCCGCACCATCTCGACCACCGTGCAGCGCAACCCGGTGCCGATCGCCCTGGTCGGCGCGGGCCTCGCCTGGCTCGCCGTTTCCAACGCCCGCGGCAGCGATGACGAGCGCTATGCCGGCGAGGTCGATTATCGCGGCCAGCGCGACTATGCCCGCTCGGGCCGGCTTGGCGCGGACCCCTACCTGTCGCGCAAATACGGCACCGACAAGCTCGACGAGCCGCGCGGCCCGGTCCATGCCACGCCCGAGGATCACGGCGATTCGCCCTGGAACGAGACGCGCTCGCGCGGCGGTGCGCTCAAGGACCGCCTGCGCGGCAAGATGGGCGGCGCCAAGGGCAAGCTCGGCGAATACCGCGAGCGCGCCCGTGGCCGTGGCGCTTCGATGGGGGCTTCGGCCCGCAGCCTGCGCGACCGCATCACGGATGGCACGCACGGCATGTCCGAAGAGGGCAAGAAGCGCGTCATCTCCGCCCGGACCCGCGCCTACGAGGCGCAGGTGAAGGCCGAGTACTATGCCCGCCAGGGTCGCGACAGCGCCAAGAGCATGTATGACCAGCAGCCGCTGCTGGGCGGCCTGCTGGCGATGGCCGCCGGCGCCGCCGTGGCCGCGATGCTGCCGCGCACCCAGCGCGAGGACGAAGCCTTCGGCACCTATCGCGACGATCTGATGGACGAGGCCTACCACGTCTACGAGGAAGAGCGCGCGCGTCTGACCGAGGTGGCGAAGGCCACCGCCGAGGACGCCCGTGATCAGGCCCAGGGCCTCGCCCGCACCGTGCAGGACGACCTCAAGGACGCCGCGACCGACGTGCAGGGCCGCGCCCGCGAGGCCGCCGAGCACGTGGCCGACACCGCGAAGTCCGAAGCCCAGAAGAAGGACGTCGGCGCAACCGCGCAGGCGGAGGCCGAGAAGGCCAAGGAGAAGACCGGCGGCAAGTGATCGCCCTTCCCTTCCATGCAAAAGGCGCCCCTCGGGGCGCCTTTTTTCCTGGTCGGGCCGGCTGCGGTCAGCTCGGGGTGAAGTCTGGATAGGCCTCCATGCCCAGCTCGGCCATGTCGAGCCCCGAGACCTCGGTCTCCTCGTCGACCCGGATGCCCATCACCGCCTTCAGCACCAGCCAGACCACGAGGCTGACCCCAAAGGTGAACGCGCCGACGATGATGATCGGGACGATCTGGCCCGCAAGGGTGGCGTCGGGGTTGGTGAACAGCACCGCGATGGTGCCCCAGATGCCGCAGAACAGGTGCACCGGGATCGCGCCGACCACGTCGTCGATCTTCATCCGGTCGAGCATCGGCACCGCGAAGACCACGATCACGCCGCCGACCATGCCGATCAGGGTCGCGCCGCCCAGGGTGGGGGTTAGCGGCTCGGCGGTGATCGAGACGAGGCCCGCCAGCGCGCCGTTGAGCACCATGGTCAGGTCCGGCTTCTTGTAGAGGATCTGGGTGAAGATCAGCGCCGCGATCGCGCCACCGGTGGCGGCGGCATTGGTATTGGCGAAGATCCGGCCGATGTCGGCCACGTCGCCCACCGTGCCCATCGCCAGCTGCGACGCGCCGTTGAAGCCGAACCAGCCCATCCACAGGATGAAGGTGCCAAGCGTCGCCAGCGTCAGGTTCGAGCCGGGCATCGGGATGGTGCGGCCGTCCTTGTACTTGCCGATCCGGCTGCCCAGCACCAGAGCGCCCGCCAGCGCCGCCCAGCCGCCGACCGAATGCACCACCGTCGAGCCGGCGAAGTCGAGAAAGCCCCACTGGCTGTCGAGGAAGCCGCCGCCCCATTTCCAGCTCGCCTGGATCGGATAGATCACGCCGGTGAGCAGGATGGTGAAGATCAGGAAGGGCCAGAGCTTGATCCGCTCCGCGAGCGTGCCCGAGACGATCGAGGCGGTGGTCGCGGCGAACATCAGCTGGAAGAAGAAATCACCCGAGGTCGCGGCATAGCCGTAGTCATCGGCCCCGTCGCGGCCCACGCCGACCGCTTCGAGCACCGCGACGCCGAAGGCGCCGATATAGCCGCCCGTTGCGTCCGAGCCGATCGACCAGTTGCCCAGCGGATACATCAGGTTGTAGCCGATCAGGTAATACATGAACGCGGCGAAGGAGAAGAGCGCCACGTTCTTGATGCACTGCATCGCGACGTTCTTGGAGCGCACGAGGCCCGCTTCGAGCATCGCGAAGCCCGCCGCCATCCAGAACACGAGAAAGCCGCCGATCAGGAACAGCAGCGAGTTGAAGATGAACATGGTGTCGGTCGCGGCGGCGATGCCCGCGTCGATTGCTACGGGTTCGGCGGCCTCGGCCGCCTCCTGCGCGAAGGCCGGACCGGCCATCAGGCAGGCGAGCGGCAAGAGCCCGGCGAGCGGGGTTTTCCAATGGGTCATGGGATCAGGTCTCCTGGGGAGGAACGCTCAGAGCGCGTCTCAGAGGGCGTCGTCGTCGGTTTCGCCGGTGCGCACGCGCAGCGCGCTCTCGACATCGAGCACGAAGATCTTGCCGTCGCCGATCTTGTCGGTGCGGGCGGTGCGGGCGATGGTCGCCACCACCTGCTCGGCCAGGCTCTCGGAAACCACGATCTCGAGCTTGACCTTCGGCACGAAGTTCACGGCGTATTCCGCGCCGCGGTAGATCTCGGTGTGGCCGGACTGAGAGCCGAAGCCCTTGATCTCGGTCACCATCATGCCGCGCACGCCCTGGGCGGTCAGCGCCTCGCGCACCTCCTCGAGCTTGAACGGCTTGATCGTTGCGATGATGAGTTTCACGTCGGTCCCCTTGTGGCGTCGGTTCGGCAAGGCCCCGGCTTCGGGCCGCGGCTGCTTCAAAAGCGCCCCTTCCTGCCTTCGGGGCAAGCGATGCGAAGGGCCGCGGCCTGCCTCGGGCCGGGCAGGTTGCACAATTTTTGCACATGGGCGCGGGAATGCCCGTTTCATGGGCGGCGTAAAAAAGCCGATGAGGCAAATCCCCGCCGCTCAACATTCCGCTGCGATGCGGCTATGGTGGCCGCCGATCAAAACGGACAGGCAGCGGCAGATGAGCGCGAGCAACGGCAGAAGACCGCCCCTCACGGCGGAGCGGCGCTACGGCGCGAGCAAGGGCGCCCGCAAGGATGGCGGCGCCCCGAAGGCCAAGGCGCGCGCGACGCCCGCCGCCAAGCCG
>NZ_JAMYXC010000003.1 GCF_024159025.1 Limimaricola litoreus | reverse complement strand
GCACCTGCGCGCCGCCGCGACGGGGGTAGAGTTTCTCATGCCCGGCAGCGGCCCCGGCGACCGCGCGGCGGGCGCATGTCTGTCCGAGCTGTGGCGCGCGCTGCTTCTCGAGCGTCACGGGCCGGGCTTCGCGCCGCCCAAGGGGCTGGTGCTCTACCCGAGCGACCCCGAAGCGCAGGGTTTTGCCGATACCCCGTTGCCGGGGCGCGATGCGCTGCATACGGCGCTGCTGCACCGTGAGACGTCCGAGGGCGCGGCGGCCTGGCTGTCGCGCCCCGCGGCGATATCGCCCGCCCCTCCCGCTCCACAGGACATCGATGCCGCGCGAAACGCCGCGCTGGCCCGCTGGCGCAGGGAGCGCGACGGCAATGCCGTCCAGAAGTCGCTTCTGGCGCTGCGCGAGGCCGCCAAGCGCGGCATCAATGTCATGGGGCCGTCGGTAGCCTGCGCCAAGGCGGGCGTGACCACGGGCGAATGGGCCGCCACGCTGGCCGGTGCCCTGCCCCCGGCGACACCGGCTGCGCCCGCCATCGCCCTGACGTCCTCGGGGGAGCGGATGGCGGCCTGCGCGCGGCTCGACGCGGCGACGCGTGGATTGTCACGGCCCCTGACCTTGCTTCTCGTGCGCCCCGGTCTCGATGCCCGCCCCTGGTCCGGCCACCCGCTTTTGCGCGCCGCACAGGAATGCGGTGTCGCATTGCGCGATTGCGGCGCGCGCCGGATGCCCGCCGAAATCGCCACCATCGCCTATCGCGACAAGCCCCATGTGCTGATCTTCGGCCTTTCGAATCCGCAATCGGTCGAAATGGCGAATGCCACGATCCTGGCCCTGCGAAAGGCCGGCTTCGGTTCCATTCCCATGTTTGGACTCGTCGCATTCGATGCGGATCCGCCCCTGCTGCAGGAATTACACGCAAAGGTGACGTTACGAAATATCCATGAAACGGCGGTCGATGAATTCCTCGAAGATCTTTCCCGCATGGTGATATCGGGAAATGCATTGCCTGATCGCGGCCTGACCTAGTCTTTAGGACAAGTCGTAGCTTTTTGTTGAACATTGCAATAAAGAGTGGTCAACACCTCTCATATTCAACAGAAAGATCAATCGGATGGATTACAACCTGAACGAGATGTCCCGCAAGGATCTCGAAAAGCTCCGCAAGGAGATCGACGAGGCATTGTCCACTGTTTCGCAACGCGAGCGCAAAGCCGCTCTGGAAGCCGCCGAACGCGCGGCCGCCGAACACGGGTTTTCATTGGCTGATCTCGCGGACTCCGCAAGCAAGGGCAAGAAATCCAAGACCAAGAACCCGGCCAAATACCGCAATCCCGAAGATCCGACCCAGACCTGGTCGGGCCGTGGCCGCAAGCCGCGCTGGATCAACGAAGCCGAGGCTGCCGGGCGGCCGCTGTCGGATTTCGAGATCTGAATGCCGGGGCCGGGCTTTGCAACCCGGCCCTTTCATCCCTGAAAGGAGAGCGAATGAGCACGCATATCGGCGCGAAAGAGGGTGATATCGCCCCGACCGTTCTCATGCCCGGCGATCCGCTGCGCGCGAAATGGGCCGCCCGGACTTTCCTCGATGACCCGGTCTGCATCAACGAGGTGCGCGGCATGCTCGGCTTTACCGGGACATGGCGCGGTCATCCGGTGACCATCCAGGGCTCCGGCATGGGCATGCCCTCCCTGTCGATCTATGCCAATGAGCTGATCCGCGATTACGACGCGCAGACGCTGATCCGCATCGGCTCCTGCGGGGCGATGCAGACCGATATCGCGGTGCGCGACGTGGTCCTCGCCATGACCGCCTCGAGCGTGGGCAATCCCTCGCGGGCGATGCTGCGCGAAATACATTACGCGCCCCATGCCGATTTCGGTCTTTTGCGCGCGGCGCATGAGGCCGCCTTGAGGCGGGACACGACCCCGCATGTGGGCGGGATCTATTCCTCGGACACCTTCTACGACGAGCGCCCCGACCTGCATGAGCAGATGGTGCGTCACGGCATTCTCGCGGTGGAGATGGAAGCGGCGGAGCTTTACACGCTGGCGGCGCGGCACAGGCGGCGCGCGCTCGCGGTGCTGACCGTATCCGACCATCTCGTCACCGGCGAGGACCTGCCCGCCATCGAGCGCGAACAGAGCTTCGGAGAGATGGTGGAGATCGCGCTGGAAGCCGCTTTCGCCTGAAGCCTCTCCGGCCCGGTGTATCGGCGGCGATCCTGCCGGGCTCCTGCCCGAACGGTTGAACATTGCAGTCACCGCCCGGCGCGCAGTTCCGCGCCGGGCGATAGTTTTGTCAGACGGCCCGCTCGACCATCATGTGCTTGATCGACTGGATCGCCTTGGCGGGGTTGAGCCCCTTGGGGCAGGTCTTGGCGCAGTTCATGATGGTGTGGCAGCGGTAGAGCTTGAACTCGTCCTCGAGATCGTCGAGCCGCTCGCCCGTCGCCTCGTCGCGGCTGTCGACGATCCAGCGATAGGCGTGCAGCAGGGCCGCCGGCCCGAGGTAGCGGTCGCCGTTCCACCAGTAGGAGGGGCAGGCCGTCGAGCACGACGCGCACATGATGCACTCGTAAAGGCCATCGAGCTTCTTGCGGTCCTCGATCGACTGGCGCCATTCCTTGGCCGGCGTGTTGGTCTCGGTTTCGAGCCAAGGCTTGATCGAGGCGTGCTGGGCGTAGAAATGCGTGAGGTCGGGGATCAGGTCCTTGATCACCGGCATGTGCGGCAGCGGATAGATCTTGATGTCGCCCGCGACCTCGTCGAGCCCGTAGGTGCAGGCCAGCGTGTTGATCCCGTCGATGTTCATCGCGCAGGAGCCGCAGATCCCCTCGCGGCAGGAGCGGCGGAAGGTCAGCGTCGGGTCGATCTCGGATTTGATCTTGATCAGCGCGTCGAGAATCATCGGCCCGCAGTCGTCGAGATCGACGAAATAGGTGTCGACGCGCGGGTTCTTTCCGTCGTCCGGGTTCCAGCGGTAGATCTGGACCTTCTTGAGGTTCTTGGCCCCTTCGGGCTTGGGCCAGGTCTTGCCGTGGGTGATGCGGCTGTTCTTGGGCAGGGTGAGCTGGACCATGGTCAGGTCTCCTTGGGGAAAGCGCCGGGGCGCGCGGCCCCGGTCGTCGTCGCATGGGATCTGGTCATCTGAGACGGGGCGGGCGCACGGGCGGCTGGCCGCTGCGGGCCAGGACGCAGTCTTCGTAGACCACGAGCGGATCGCGCCCGCGCAGGTAGTCGCCGCTGACACCGATCGAAAGCCCGGTCGACAGCCCGCTGCGCGAGCTGGCGCCGATGCTGACGGCCCCGGTCGGCGCCTGCGCGGCCCGCGCGCGCCGCTCGCAGACCTGCGCCGCGTCGAGCGGCGACAGCGGCGCCTGCGTGCAGGCCCCTGCCAGCAGGGGCAGCGCGAGCAGCAGCGCCCGGCGCATCAGTAGACCCGCGCCTTGGGCGCGATCTTCTTGATCTCGATGCCGCCGTCCGATTCCTCGGTCAGCGGATCGAGATGCACGGGGCGATAATCGAGCCGGGCGCGGTTGCCCTCGACCCAGGCCAGCGAATGCTTGCGCCAGGTCTCGTCGTCGCGGTCGGGATAATCCTCATGCGCATGCGCGCCGCGGCTTTCCTTGCGCGCCTCGGCGGCGGTGATGGTGGCCAGGGCGTTGGGCATCAGGTTGGCGAGCTCCAGCGTCTCCATCAGGTCGGAATTCCACACGAGGCTGCGGTCGGTGACATGGAGGTCGTCCATCTTCGCCGCCGTGGCCTGCATCTTCTCCATGCCTTCGGCCAGCGTCTTGTCGGTGCGGAACACCGCCGCATCGGCCTGCATGTTGCGCTGCATCTCGATGCGCAGCTCGGCGGTCGGCACGCCGCCCTTGGCATGGCGCAGCCCGTCGAACCGGTCGAAGGCCTTTTCAATCGCGGCCTTGGCCGGGGCCTTCACCGTGGTCGAGGGATCGACCACCTCGCGCGCGCGGATCGCCGCGGCGCGGCCGAAGACCACGAGGTCGATCAGCGAGTTGGAGCCCAGGCGGTTCGCGCCGTGCACGCTCGCGCAGCCTGCCTCGCCCACGGCCATCAGACCGGGGGTGACGGCATCGGGGTTGTCGCTGGTCGGGTTGAGCACCTCGCCCCAGTAGTTCGTCGGAATGCCGCCCATGTTGTAATGCACGGTCGGCAGCACCGGGATCGGCTCTTTCGTCAGGTCCACGCCCGCGAAGATGCGCGCCGATTCCGAGATGCCGGGCAGCCGCTCGGCCAGGGTCTCGGGCGGCAGGTGGTTGAGGTGCAGATGGATGTGATCGCCATCCTTGCCGACGCCGCGCCCCTCGCGGATCTCCATGGTCATGCAGCGCGAGACCACGTCGCGCGAGGCGAGATCCTTGTAGGTGGGGGCATAGCGCTCCATGAAGCGCTCGCCCTCGGAGTTGGTGAGATAGCCGCCCTCGCCGCGTGCGCCTTCGGTGATCAGGCAGCCCGCGCCGTAGATGCCGGTCGGGTGGAACTGCACGAATTCCATGTCCTGCAGCGGCAGGCCTGCGCGCGCCACCATGCCGCCGCCGTCGCCGGTGCAGGTATGCGCCGAGGTGGCGGAGAAATAGGCGCGGCCATAGCCACCGGTGGCCAGAACCACGGTCTTGGCGGCGAAGACATGCATGGTGCCGTCATCGAGCTTCCACGCCAGCACGCCGCGGCAGGTGCCGTCATCGTCCATCAGCAGGTCGATGGCGAAATACTCGATGTAGAACTCGGCCTTCTGCTTGAGCGACTGGCCGTAGAGCGTGTGCAGGATCGCGTGGCCGGTGCGGTCGGCGGCGGCGCAGGTGCGCTGCACCGGCGGGCCTTCGCCGTATTCGGTGGTGTGTCCGCCAAAGGGGCGCTGGTAGATCTTGCCCTCTTCGGTGCGGCTGAAGGGCACGCCGTAATGCTCCAGCTCGTAGACGGCCTTGGGTGCCTCGCGGGCAAGGTATTCCATGGCATCGGTGTCGCCGAGCCAGTCGGAGCCCTTCACCGTGTCGTACATGTGCCACTGCCAGCTGTCAGGCCCCATGTTGCCCAAGGAGGCCGCGATGCCGCCCTGTGCCGCGACGGTGTGCGAGCGGGTCGGGAAGACCTTGGAGATGCAGGCGGTGCGCAGGCCCTGCTCGGCCATGCCGAGCGTCGCGCGCAGGCCCGCGCCACCGGCGCCGACCACCACCACGTCGTATTCGTGGGTTTCGTATTCGTAGGCTGCCATCAGGGGTCTCCGATCAGAGGGCGAGGCGGATCAGGGCGAGAACGCCGATCGCGGCCAGGGCATAGGAAAGACAGGTCACGCCGACGATCAGCGCGCGGCGGGTGAAGCCCTGCGCGTAATCCTCGATCATCACCTGGGCACCGGCGCGGAAATGCCAGAAGCCGACGACGAAGGTCAGCACGGCGATCGCGGCGGGAATCGGGCGCTGGTAATAGATCACCACCTCTTCGTAGGTGCCGCCCAGCACCGCACCGAAGGTGAAGACGAAAAGCGGAATCAGCACCGCCAGCGCCACCGAGGACATGCTCATGCGCCAGTGCTGGCGGGTCCCGGAATGCGAGGCGCCGAGGCCGTGCGCGCGCTTGCGGTCGGTCAGGTAAGCCATTGGTTGCCCCTTCAGAGAACGACGACGGTGAAGATGGTGAGCAGGACCGAGACGATCAGGATGATCTGGCCCAGCAGCTCGGCCTTGTCGATCTCCAGAAGCTTCACCTCGTCCCAGATCAGGTGCCGGATGCCCGCCAGCGTGTGGTACCACAAGCCCAGCACCGAGAAGAACAGCACCAGATCGCCGAACCAGCTGCGCAGGAAACCGTCGGCCGTGGCGAAGCTCGCGGGGCCGGCCGCGGCGGCGGCGAACCACCAGACGATCAGCGCGGCGGCGACGATCATCGCATTGCCGGTGATCCGCGTCAGAATCGAGGTGATCGAGGTAAGCTGCGGGCGGTAGATGGTGATATGGGGCGAAAGGGGGCGGTTGCCCCGGTTCACATCGGCCATGGCGTCGTCCTTATCTGGCGTGCGGGCCTGCGCTGCCGCGGCCCCGGCTGGCTTATCCCTAGCGATTTTGCGCGGTCTGTCACCCGCCACGACGCTTCGGAACGCTGAAAATTCCCGGAATCGGGCAGGATTCCGCTCGCCGTGATCACACTCCCGAAGAGTGTGATCACAGATGGTCGGGCGATCCGGAATGTCGAAGGCGGCGGCATGTGCCCGATATATGCCGCCATCGCCGGCCGCCCAGTTACTGCGGCGATCTGCCCGGGCTCAGAGCTGGCCGAGCTTCAGATCGGCGGAATATTCGACATCCGCCTCCTTGGTCACGGCCTGACCGCAGCGCATCACGCCATTGGCGGCATCAAAGGCATAGGTCGGCTGGCCGTAAAGCTCCCAGCCCTTGGACAGGGCCTCCGTCACCTTGTGGCAGAAGGCCGAGGTGTCGTCGGCGGTGAGAAGGCGGTAGATCATCATGGCGTGGCTCCGAGGCAAGAACGGGTCGGGCCAGCCTTGCACCAGCCCGAGGGGGATGAAAACCACTCCGCCGAGCGCGGGGATCGCCCGATCAGGCGCCCTCCCCCCCTTCCACCATGCGCGCGAGGTCGAGCACCGTCCGCGCGGCCTCGACATGCAGCGCCTCGACGATCTCGCCATCGACCACCGCAACCCCCTGCCCTTCGGCCAGCACTGCCTCGAAGGCGGCGATGCGGCGGCGGGCGAGGTCGATCTCCTCCGCGCTGGGCGCGAAGGTTGCGTTGGCGGCGGCGATCTGCGCAGGGTGGATGAGGCTCTTGCCGTCGAAGCCCAGGTCGCGGCCCTGCGCGCATTCGGCCTCGAGCCGCGCGGCATCGCCCAGCGCGTTGCAGACCCCGTCGATCGCGGCGATGCCATGGGCGCGGGCGGCCAGAAGCGCGCCCTGCAGCGCGGGCAATATGGCAAATCGGTCGGCGGTCGGGCGCAGGCCGATCTCGCGCCCCAGATCATTGGTGCCCATGACGATTCCCGAAAGCCGCGGATGCGCGCAGGTGTCGGAGGCCCGCAGCACGCCGCGCGCGGTCTCGATCATCGCCCAGAGCGGCCGCTCTGTCCGGGCCGCCACCGCGTCGAGATCCGCCGGACCATCGACCTTCGGCACCACGATCCCGTCGCAGGCGCAGCCCGCCAGCGCCGCGAGATCCTCGGCGCCCCACGGCGTGTCGAGCCCGTTGATGCGCACCAATCGAAGCTGCGCCGGGCGCCCCTTTGCCGCGAGCGCGGCCCCCAGCGCCGCACGGGCCTCCTCTTTAGCCGCCGGGGCGACCGCGTCCTCGAGATCGAGAATCAGCGCGTCGCAGGGCAGGTCGCGCGCCTTGGCCAGGGCGCGGGCATTGGAGGCGGGCACATAGAGCATGGAACGCAGCGGCATGAGGGGGTCCTTCGTGGCAAGAGCGCTCTCAGCCTGCCCCGCCGCGCGGCCCGCCGCAATCGCCGCGACGCCCCGCCTGTCCTGTCGGCTTCGGCGGTGCCCCAGCCCATGAAACAGGCCGAATTCAGCCGGTTTCGCGCAGGGCCATAAGCCGGAACCAGCCGGTTGCACAGCAGGCGCGAAAATAGCTCTCGGACGGTGCAACCTTAACCCCGGCGGCGGGTTTCCCGGTCAGAAACGGGCTGGCTCCCACCGGGCAGCCGCAGGCCCGCTATTAGGACGAAAGGTTCTGACAGATGAAACTCCTTCTCACTTCCGCGGCGACCGCGCTCGTCATGGGCACGAGCGCCTACGCCGAAACCCACAGCATGGGCATGGGCGCCTATGAGGTCACCGCCGATGACTTCTACGCCTCGAACCTGATGGGCATGCGCGTCTATGCCTCCCAGCAGGAGCTGGGCGAGAATGGCGACATGATCAATTTCGCCGAGCAGGAATGGGACGATATCGGCGAGATCAACGACCTGGTGATCTCCGAGGATGGTGCCGTGGGTGCCGTGATCGTCGGCGTCGGCGGTTTCCTGGGGATCGGCGAAAAGGATGTCGCCATCACCATGGACCAGATCCGCACCTATGATGACGAGAACGGCGAACGCTTCCTCGTGATCAACGCCACGCAGGAAGCGCTGGAGGCCGCCCCCGGCTTCGAGCGGGCCAGCATGGACGGGGTCGCGATGACCGAGGGCGAAGCCGCCGAGCCGGGCATGGTCGAACAGACCGGTGCCGCCGCCACCGCCGCGGCCACCGCGACGATGGTCGAAGGCGAGGAAGCCGAAACGGAGATGGAGACCGAGACCGAGACCGTCACCGTGCCCGCGGATGGCAGCACCACGACCACCGATGTCGAAACCGAAACGGTCGAAGCCGAAACGGAGATGACCGAAGTCGAGACGGTCGAGACGGAGACGGTCGAGACTGAAATGGCCGAGACCGCGCCCGCCGCTGGCGCGACCACCGGCATGATCGAACGCGAGGGCTACACCACCACCCCCGTCAGCGATCTGAGCACCGAAGAGCTCAACGGCGCGTCGGTCTACGGTGCCGATGACGACAATGTCGGTGAGATCGAGGACCTCGTGGCCTCGGACGCGGGCGAGATCGAGCAGGCCGTCATCGGCGTCGGCGGTTTCCTCGGCATCGGCGAGAAGAAGGTCGCGGTGAACTTCTCCGATCTGCAGATCCTCGCTAACGAGGACGGCTCGGACATCCGCGTCTACATCAGCGCCACCGAGGACGAGCTGAAGGCCCTGCCGGAGTACCAGGCCCCCGAAGAGGCGGCGATGGAAACCGAGATGGAGACCGAGGTGGAAACCGAGACCGTGCCCGCCGCACAGTAACGCCCGTTTTCCTTCTCGCTGCGGCCGCTCCTTGCAAAGGGGGCGGCCGTTTGCGTTTGCGCAAACATCGGGCGGCGCGGTGCTGCGGGGCGCCTCAGGCTTGCAACAGGGTCGGGCACGGCTTAGCAAAGCCTCGCAAACACATTCTCGACAGGAGCCATTCATGGCCAGACCCAAGATCGCCCTCATCGGCGCCGGTCAGATCGGCGGCACGCTCGCCCATCTCGCCGCGATCAAGGAACTCGGCGATGTCGTGCTGTTCGACATCGCCGAAGGCACCCCCCAGGGCAAGGCGCTCGACATCGCCGAATCCGGTCCGGCCGAGGGTTTCGACGCCACCCTCAAGGGCACCAACGACTATGCCGACATCGCCGGCGCCGACGTGTGCATCGTCACTGCCGGCGTGCCGCGCAAGCCCGGCATGAGCCGCGACGACCTTCTGGGCATCAATCTCAAGGTCATGAAGTCGGTCGGCGAGGGCATCGCCAAGCACGCGCCCGACGCCTTCGTGATCTGCATCACCAACCCGCTCGATGCGATGGTCTGGGCCCTGCGCGAATTCTCGGGCCTGCCGCACGAGAAGGTCTGCGGCATGGCCGGCGTGCTCGACAGCGCCCGCTTCCGCCACTTCCTCAGCCTCGAATTCGATGTCTCGATGAAGGATGTCACCGCCTTCGTGCTGGGCGGGCATGGCGACACCATGGTGCCGCTGGCGCGCTACTCCACCGTCGGCGGCATCCCCCTGCCCGACCTGGTGCAGATGGGCTGGACCACGCAGGAAAAGCTCGACGCGATCATCCAGCGCACCCGTGACGGCGGCGCCGAGATCGTCGGCCTGCTGAAGACCGGCTCGGCCTTCTACGCGCCGGCCACCTCGGCCATCGAGATGGCCGAGGCCTATCTCAAGGACCAGAAGCGCGTCCTGCCCTGCGCGGCCTATGTCGACGGGGCGCTCGGTCTCAACGGCATGTATGTCGGCGTGCCGACCGTGATCGGCGCCGGCGGCGTGGAAAAGGTCATCGACATCAAGATGAACCGCGACGAGCAGGCAATGTTCGACAAGTCGGTCGATGCGGTGAAGGACCTCGTGGAGGCCTGCAAGGGCATCGACTCCAGTCTCGCCTGATCCCTGAGGGGAATTCGGATCGGAGGGCGCCTTTCGGGGCGCCCTTTTTCGTTGCGCTCGAATCGCTGCAGCGCGGCATTTCGCAGCAGGGCCGACATGCCTGTGATCACACCTTGAAATCGTGTGATCACATATGTCGGATTTCCGCCGACCTTCCTCCGAAACCTGTTCTTTCGCGCCTTGGCATGTGTTTGAAGGGGCCAAATCACGGCAACCGAGGACCGGTCCATGAACATCCACGAATACCAGGCCAAGGCCCTTCTGCGCAGCTATGGCGCGCCCGTTTCGGACGGGCGCCCGGTGATGCGCGCGGAAGAGGCGAAGACCGCGGCGGGCGAGCTCGACGGCCCGCTTTGGGTCGTGAAGGCTCAGATCCACGCGGGCGGCCGCGGCAAGGGCAGCTTCAAGGAAGCCGATGCCGGCGAAAAGGGCGGCGTCCGCCTTGCCCGCTCGGTCGAAGAGGCCGCCGAAGAGGCCAAGAAGATGCTCGGCCGCACGCTGGTCACGCATCAGACCGGCCCGGCGGGCAAGCAGGTCAACCGCATCTACATCGAGGACGGCTCGGAGATCGAGACCGAGCTCTATCTCGCGCTGCTCGTCGATCGCGCCACCAGCCGCATCTCCTTCGTCTGCTCGACCGAGGGCGGCATGGACATCGAGGAGGTCGCCGACAAGACGCCCGAGAAGATCCTGTCCTTCTCCGTCGATCCGGCCACCGGCTACCAGCCCTATCACGGCCGTCGCATCGCCTTTTCGCTGGGGCTGAAGGGCCAGCAGGTCAAGCAGTGCGTCAAGCTGATGGATACGCTCTATCGTCTCTTCCTCGAGAAGGACATGGAGATGCTGGAGATCAACCCGCTGATCGTCACGGACAAGGGTGACCTGAAGTGCCTCGACGCCAAGATGGGCTTCGACGGCAACGCGATCTACCGCCACGACGACATCGCCGCCCTGCGCGACGAGACCGAGGAGGACAGCAAGGAGCTGGCCGCCTCGAAGTATGACCTCAACTACATCGCGCTCGACGGCGAGATCGGCTGCATGGTCAACGGCGCGGGCCTTGCCATGGCGACGATGGACATCATCAAGCTCAAGGGCGCCGAGCCCGCCAACTTCCTCGACGTGGGCGGCGGTGCGACCAAGGAGAAGGTGACCGAGGCGTTCAAGATCATCACCTCCGACGAGAACGTCAAAGGCATCCTTGTCAACATCTTCGGCGGCATCATGCGCTGCGACGTGATCGCCGAGGGCGTGATCGCCGCGGTGAAGGAGGTCGGTCTGCAAGTGCCGCTGGTCGTGCGTCTCGAAGGGACGAATGTCGATCAGGGCAAGGAGATCATCAACAATTCCGGTCTCGACGTGATCGCGGCGGACAACCTGTCCGACGCCGCCGAGAAGATCGTCAAAGCGGTGAAGGGATAACAGCAATGGCGATTCTCGTCGACGAAAACACCAAGGTCATCTGCCAGGGTCTCACCGGCAGCCAGGGCACCTTCCACACCGAGCAGGCGATCGCCTACGGCACCAAGATGGTCGGCGGCGTCACCCCCGGCAAGGGCGGCCAGACCCATCTCGACCTGCCGGTCTACGACAGCGTGCACGAAGCCAAGGCCAGGACCGAGGCCAACGCCTCCGTGATCTACGTGCCGCCGCCGTTTGCCGCCGACAGCATCATGGAGGCCATCGACGCCGAAATGGAGCTGGTGATCTGCATCACCGAGGGCATCCCGGTGCTCGACATGATGAAGGTCAAGCGGGCGCTGGAGAACTCCAAGACCCGTCTGATCGGGCCGAACTGCCCCGGTGTCATCACGCCCGACGCCTGCAAGATCGGCATCATGCCCGGCCACATCCACAAGCGTGGCTCGGTGGGCGTGGTTTCGCGCTCGGGCACGCTGACCTACGAGGCGGTCAAGCAGACCTCCGACATGGGTCTGGGTCAGTCGACCGCCGTCGGCATCGGCGGCGACCCGATCAAGGGCTCCGAACACATCGACATCCTCGACATGTTCCTCGACGATGACGAGACCCAGTCGATCATCATGATCGGTGAGATCGGCGGCACCGCCGAGGAAGAGGCGGCCGAGTTCCTTGCCGAGCAACGCAAGAAGGGCCGCTGGAAGCCCACCGCCGGCTTCATCGCGGGGCGCACCGCCCCTCCGGGCCGCCGCATGGGCCATGCGGGCGCCATCGTCTCGGGCGGCAAGGGCGACGCGGAGAGCAAGATCGAGGCGATGAAATCCGCCGGGATCGTGGTCGCCGACAGCCCTGCCACGCTGGGCGAAGCGGTCAAGAAGGCCATCGGCTGAAACCGATTTGGGCGGGGACCTTCGGGCCCCCGCCCCTGACATCCGCGCCGCGCGCCCTATCTGGGCCCGGCGCATCCAGAGTTATTGCCCCGAGGATCGAGGATCCTGCCATGACCGATCAAAGCCCCAACGACGTGTTCCACGCCTCCAGCTTCCTGCAAGGCACGAACGCCGACTACATCGAGCAGCTTCACGCGCGCTATGCCGAGAATCCCTCGAGCGTCGACGAGGCGTGGCAGGAGTTCTTCCGCAGCCTCGGCGACACCGGCTCGGAGGCCCGCGCCGAGGCCGCCGGCCCCTCATGGGCGCGCGCCGACTGGCCGATGCAGCCCAATGACGACCTGACGGCGGCGCTCGACGGCCAGTGGGCCGCCCCGGCCGAGGCCAAGGGCGCGCGCGACAAGATCGCCGCCAAGGCCGCCGAAAAGGGCGTGGGGCTGAGCCAGGAACAGCTGCGCGCCGCCGTGCTCGACAGCATCCGCGCGTTGATGATCATCCGCGCCTACCGCATCCGCGGCCATCTCGCCGCCGATCTCGATCCCTTGGGCCTGCGCGAGGAAACCGCGCATCCCGAACTGGACCCCGCGAATTACGGCTTCACCAAGGCCGACATGGATCGTCCGATCTTCATCGACAACGTGCTCGGCCTCGAGATCGCGACGATGAACCAGATCCTCGCGCTGGTGAAGCGCACCTACTGCGGCACCTTCGCGCTGCAGTACATGCACATCTCCGATCCCGAGCAGTCGGCCTGGCTCAAGGAGCGGATCGAAGGCTATGGCAAGGAGGTGAAGTTCACCGAGGAAGGCCGCCGCGCCATCCTCAACAAGCTCGTCGAGGCCGAAGGTTTCGAGAAGTTCCTGCATGTCAAATACATGGGCACCAAGCGCTTCGGCCTCGACGGCGGCGAGGCGCTGATCCCGGCGATGGAGCAGATCATCAAGCGCGGCGGCAGCCTCGGGGTGAAGGACATCGTGATCGGCATGCCGCACCGCGGCCGTCTCTCGGTGCTCGCCAATGTCATGCAAAAGCCCTACCGCGCGATCTTCCACGAGTTTCAGGGCGGCAGCTTCAAGCCCGAGGAGGTCGACGGCTCGGGCGACGTGAAATACCACCTCGGCGCCTCTTCGGACCGCGAGTTCGACGGCAACAAGGTGCATCTGTCGCTGACCGCCAACCCCTCGCACCTCGAAGCGGTGAACCCGGTCGTGCTCGGCAAGGTGCGCGCCAAGCAAAGCCAGCTCGGCGACACCGACCGCACCCAGGTGCTGCCGATCCTGCTGCACGGCGACGCGGCCTTTGCGGGCCAGGGCGTCGTGGCCGAGGGCTTCGGCCTGTCGGGCCTGACCGGGCACCGCACCGGCGGCACCATGCATATCGTGGTGAACAACCAGATCGGCTTCACCACCGCGCCGCATTTCTCGCGCTCGTCCCCCTACCCCACCGACATCGCGCTGATGGTCGAGGCGCCGATCTTCCACGTCAACGGCGACGATCCCGAGGCCGTGGTGCATGCCGCCAAGGTGGCGACCGAGTTCCGGCAGAAGTTCCACAAGGATGTGGTGATCGACATCTTCTGCTACCGCCGCTTCGGTCACAACGAGGGCGACGAGCCCATGTTCACCAACCCGGTGATGTACAAGAAGATCAAGAACCAGAAGACCACGCTCACGCTCTACACCGAGCGGCTCGTCAAGGACGGGCTGATCCCCGAGGGCGAGATCGAGGACATGAAGACCCAGTTCCAGGCCATGCTCGGCGACGAGTTCGAGGCCGGGAAATCCTACCGCCCGAACAAGGCCGACTGGCTCGACGGGCGCTGGAGCCATCTCGACAAGCGCGATCACGAAAGCTACCAGCGCGGCCAGACGGCGATCGACCAAAAGACCATGACCGAGATCGGCCGCGCGCTCACCCGTGCGCCCGAGGGCTTCCCGCTGCACCGCACCATCAGCCGCCTGCTCGACGCCAAGGGCAAGATGTTCGAGACGGGCAAGGGCTTCGACTGGGCCACGGCGGAGGCGATCGCCTTCGGCTCGCTCTTGACCGAAGGCTACCCGGTCCGCCTCTCGGGCCAGGACAGCACGCGCGGCACCTTCTCCCAGCGCCACTCGGCCTTCATCAACCAGGAGAACGAGGACCGCTACTACCCGCTCAACCACATCCGCGAGGGGCAGGCGCGCTACGAGGCCATCGACTCGATGCTCTCGGAATACGCCGTGCTGGGCTTCGAGTACGGCTACACCCTGGCCGAGCCCAACGCGCTGGTGATGTGGGAGGCGCAGTTCGGCGATTTCGCCAACGGTGCGCAGATCATGTTCGACCAGTTCATCTCCTCGGGCGAATCCAAATGGCTGCGCATGTCGGGCCTGGTGATGCTGTTGCCGCATGGCTACGAGGGCCAGGGCCCCGAGCACTCCTCGGCCCGGCTCGAGCGGTTCCTGCAGATGTGCGGCGGTGACAACTGGATCGTGGCCAACTGCTCGACGCCGGCGAACTACTTCCACATCCTGCGCCGGCAGCTGCACCGCACCTTCCGCAAGCCCTTGGTGCTGATGACGCCCAAGTCGCTCCTGCGCCACAAGATGGCGATCTCGGACGCGGAGGACTTCACCACCGGCTCCTCCTTCCACCGCGTGCTGTGGGATGACGCCGAGAAGGGCCACAGCGACACCGAGCTGAAGCCGGATTCGGGGATCAGGCGCGTCGTGATGTGCTCGGGCAAGGTCTATTACGACCTGCTGGAGGAGCGCGACGCGCGCGGGCTCGACGACGTCTACCTGATGCGGATCGAGCAGTTCTATCCCTTCCCGGCGCTGTCGCTCGTGAAGGAGCTTGAGCGGTTCAAGGGCGCCGAGATGGTCTGGTGCCAGGAAGAGCCCAAGAACCAGGGCGCCTGGAGCTTCATCGAACCCAACATCGAATGGGTGCTGAGCCGGATCGACGCCGCGCACAAGCGGCCCCGTTACGTCGGCCGCCACGCGAGCGCCTCGCCCGCGACCGGCCTCGCCAGCCAGCACAAGGCCCAACAGGAAGCGCTGGTGAACGAAGCGCTGAGCATCGAAGGAAACTGAGAATGAGCACCGAAGTCCGCGTCCCCACCCTCGGCGAGAGCGTCTCGGAAGCGACCGTCGCCACCTGGTTCAAGAAGCCCGGCGATGCCGTCGCGGTGGACGAGATGCTGTGCGAGCTCGAAACCGACAAGGTGACGGTGGAGGTCCCCTCCCCCGTCGCCGGCACCCTGTCGGAAATCGTCGCCAACGAGGGCGACACCGTCGGCGTCGACGCGCTTCTCGCGCAGGTCTCCGAGGGCGACGCCCCCGCCAAGTCCGAGCCCGAGGCCCCGGCCGAGGACGGCCCCAAGGAGCAGCAGGCGGCGACCAACGTCTCGGGCGAGCCCGAAGGCGAGCCCGCCGAGAAGGGCGAGGCCAAGGGCGACACCGAGGACGCGCCCTCGGCCAAGAAGCTGATGGCTGAGAACGACCTGAAGGCGGGCGACGTCAAGGGCACCGGCAAGGATGGCCGGGTCATGAAGGAAGACGTGCTCAAGGCGCTCAACGCCCCCAAACCCGCCGAGACCTCCAAGCCCGCCGCGCGCGGCCCGGTGTCGTCCGACGACGCCGACCGCGAGGAGCGGGTCAAGATGACCCGCCTGCGCCAAACCATCGCCCGCCGCCTCAAGGAGGCGCAGAACACCGCCGCGATGCTGACCACCTACAACGAGGTGGACATGACCGCGGTGATGGAGCTGCGCAACGAGTACAAGGCGCTGTTCGAGAAGAAGCACGGCGTGAAGCTCGGTTTCATGTCCTTCTTCACCAAGGCCTGCGTGCACGCGCTCAAGGAGGTGCCGGACGTCAACGCCGAGATCGACGGCGATCACGTGGTCTACAAGAACTACGTCCACATGGGCATCGCGGTGGGCACCCCCACCGGCCTCGTGGTGCCGGTGATCCGCAACGCCGACAGCATGGGCTTTGCCGAGATCGAGAAGTCGATCGCCGATATGGGCGTGAAGGCGCGCGACGGCAAGCTCAGCATGGCCGACATGCAGGGCGGCTCTTTCACCATCTCGAATGGCGGCGTCTACGGCTCGCTGATGTCCTCGCCGATCCTCAACCCGCCGCAGTCGGGAATCTTGGGCATGCACAAGATCCAGGAGCGCCCGATGGCGATCAACGGCAAGGTCGAGATCCGTCCGATGATGTATCTCGCGCTGAGCTACGATCACCGCATCGTCGACGGCAAGGGCGCCGTGACCTTCCTCGTGCGCGTCAAGGAGGCGCTCGAGGATCCGCGCCGCCTGCTGATGGACCTCTGAACTCCAAACGGGGCCGGGCGTTGAGCCCGGCCCCGTTGTTCAAGAAAGGCGCGCGCCATGCAGATGCTTTGCCAGATCGACACCCCCGACTACGCCTCGTGGAAGACCGCCTTCGACGATGATTACGAAAAGCGGATGCAGGCCGGGCTGAGCCAGCTGCAGATCTGGCGCGACGCCGATCACGGCTCGACCGTGCTGGTGCTGTTCGAGGTCAACGACCGCAAGCGCGCCGAAGGCTGGATCGTCAAGGAGCAGGGCTTTGGCGGCGCCATGACCTGCACCTTCCTCGAGACCGCCTGATGCCCCTCCCCGCCCCGATACGCATCCTGCGCCCGATCATGCTATGCTCGTCGGGCGTGTATCGGTTGTGGGAGGGTCATCATGTCCAGCGAACTCGGAATTCTGGCGCTTTACGGGCTGCTCGTTTCGGTCATCCTCGTGGTGCAGGTACTGACGGCGCTGACGCAGGTCGGCCTGCCCATGCTGGCGCGCCCGCGCGACGACATGCCCCGGCTGACCGGCGTGGCCGGGCGGATGCAGCGCTGCCTGTCCAATTCGGTCGTGGCCATGGCGCTGTTTGCCCCCGCGGTACTGATCCTCGTGCTGCGCGAGGCCACGGGAAGCGGCACGCTTCTGGCGGCGCAGGTCTTCCTGGTCGCGAGGGCGGCCTATGCGGTGATCTATCCGGCGGGCATCCCCTGGCTGCGCACCGGCGTCTGGGCCCTGGGCTTTCTTGCCACCCTCTATCTCTACATCGCCGCCCTCTGAGCCGGGGCTCCCGATGATGGCGCCCGAACTGCAGGCGCTGGCCTATGCGGGGTTGCTGCAGGCGGCGCAGTTCGGCTGGCTGTCGCTGCGCGCCAACATGGAGCTGGGCTTCGGCAAGACGCTGTCGCCGCGCGATCCGCAGCGGCTCGGCCGTCCGCTCGAAGAGCAGGCGAGCGTGCGTACGGGCCGCCTCTACAGGGCGCTGAACAATCATTTCGAGGGGCTGATCCTCTTCACCCTCGCTGTCGTCGTGCTGATCCTCGGCGACAAGACCACCGGTCTGTCCGGCCTTCTGGCCTGGACCTATCTCGGCGCGCGCATCCTTTACGTGCCCGCCTATTTCTTCGGGCTGCGCCCCTGGCGCTCGCTGATCTGGCTGGTGGGGTTTCTCGCCACCATCGGCATGATCGGCCTGGCCCTCGTCTGACACCCACAGGAGACACTCCATGGCATCCTACGATCTCATCGTCATCGGCTCCGGCCCCGGCGGCTATGTCTGCGCCATCAAGGCGGCCCAGCTCGGCCTCAAGACCGCGGTGGTCGAGGGGCGCGAGACGCTGGGCGGCACTTGCCTCAACGTCGGCTGCATTCCCTCCAAGGCGCTCTTGCACGCCACCCACGCGCTGCACGAGGCCGAGCACAACTTTGCCAAGATGGGGCTGAAGGCCGAGACGCCGACCGTCGATTGGCAGCAGATGCTCTCCTACAAGAACGACAGCATCGGCCAGAACACCGGCGGCATCGAATTCCTGTTCAAGAAGAACAAGATCGACTGGCTCAAGGGCTGGGGCTCGATCCCCGAGGCGGGCAAGGTCAAGGTCGGCGACGAGACGCATGAGGCCAAGAACATCGTGATTGCGAGCGGCTCCGTCCCCTCCTCGATCCCCAATGTCGAGGTCGACAACGAGATCGTCGTCGATTCCACCGGCGCGCTCGAACTCAAGAAGATCCCCGAAAAAATGGTGGTGATCGGCGCGGGCGTGATCGGGCTGGAGCTGGGCTCGGTCTATCGCCGTCTCGGCGCGGAGGTCACCGTGGTCGAGTACCTTGACGCGATCACGCCAGGCATGGATGCCGAGGTCGCCCGCAACTTCCAGAAGATCCTGACCAAGCAGGGGCTGAAGTTCGTGCTGGGCGCGGCTGTGCAGGGCGTGTCGGTCGAGGGCGATCAGGCCAAGGTCACCTGGAAGAGCCGCAAGGACGACAGCGAGGAGAGCATGACCGCCGATTGCGTGCTGGTGGCCACGGGGCGCAAGCCCTACGTCGAAGGCCTCGGGCTCGAAGCTCTGGGCGTCGAGATGACCGAGCGCGGCCAGATCAGGATCGACGATCACTTCAAGACCAGCGTCGACGGCCTCTATGCCATCGGCGACGCGGTGCCCGGCCTGATGCTGGCGCACAAGGCCGAGGACGAGGGCGTGGCCATCGCCGAGATCCTCGCCGGCCAGAAGGGCCATGTGAATTACGAGGTGATCCCGGGCGTGGTCTACACCCACCCCGAGGTGGCGACCGTCGGCAAGACCGAGGAGCAGCTCAAGGAGGAGGGCCGCGGCTACAAGGTCGGCAAGTTCCCGTTCTTGGGCAACGCGCGCGCCAAGGCCAACCATTCGGCCGAGGGCTTCGTGAAGATCCTCGCCGACAAGGAGACCGACCGCATCCTTGGCGCGCATATCATCGGGCCCATGGCGGGCGACCTCATTCACGAGGTCTGCGTGGCTATGGAGTTCGGCGCCGCGGCCGAGGATCTGGCCCGCACCTGCCACGCGCACCCGACCTATTCCGAAGCCGTACGCGAGGCGGCGCTGGCACTGGGCGACGGCGCGATCCACGCCTGATCGATCCGCACCGATGCATGTCGCGGCCGTCCCCAGGGGCGGCCGCGTTCGTTTCGGTGCCTCCGCCCCGACATCGGCCCGACATCGGCGCGGCCCCGCGTCATGCGGCAAGCGCTTGAAAGGAGAGGCCTCACCGACAAAACAGAAGGCACGCCCCTCCCCAAGGAGCGAGACAAGCTGATTCGGAACGAGTCCAACCCGGGAACGCGTGGCGCGATACCGGCGTTGCTGTCATCTTCGAAGGAAGGGTGATGGTGGAGCCTAGGGGGATCGAACCCCTGACCTCCTGCATGCCATGCAGGCGCTCTCCCAGCTGAGCTAAGGCCCCATCATGTCCGGCGTTTCCGCCGTGTCGGTCAGCGTCGCTGCCCGTGTGCCGCTCTCTAAGGGTGGGGCCGGGCGGGTGCAAGCGGAAAACACACGCCCGGGCCGATTTTCTTATTCGTCGTCGTCGGCCGGGACATCGGCCAGCTCGTCGAGGGAGACCTCGTCGCTGTCGTCGTCATCGTCGTCGAGCACATCGTCGCCCAGATCGACGTTGTCCTCTTCCTCGTCGTCGCTGTCGTCGAGCAGCAGCTCCTCGTCATCCTCGGTGGATTTCTTGGCCTTCTTGCTCTGCGCATCCTCGGCATCGGCGACCATGGTGCGGTGCTTGCCGGTGTCGAGCGTGACGACCTCGCCCGTGTAGGGGCTGATGATCGGGTTGGCGTTCAGGTCGTAGAAGCGCTTGCCCGTGGTCGGGCAGATGCGCTTGGTTCCCCATTCTTCCTTCGGCATGGGCTGTCCTTCCAGTTCCGTGCGGCGATGATCGGCGGGCGCGCTGGCCCGGGCGCGAAAAGCGCCTCGGCCTTGCGGCGGATCGCGCTCCCCTGCCATAAGCGCGGGGAGGTGTCAAAGGCTTTGGCCGAAGGGAGCGACCGGGTGATGGGAGAACATGTGCTGCCGGGCGATCCGCCCCTGACGGTGGCGCTGCGCCGTTCGGACCGGGCGCGGCGGATCACGCTGCGCGTGTCGCACCGCGACGGCCGGGTGACGCTGACCCTGCCGCGCCGCACGCCCGAGGCCGAGGCGCTGGCGTTCCTGCAGGCGCGCGAGGCCTGGGTGCGCGGGCATCTCGAACAGGTCGCGCCGGTGCAGCCGGTACGGCTCGGCGGCACGCTGCCCTATCTGGGCCGCGAGATCGCGCTGCGCCCCGGCCCGGTGCGCCGCGCGACGCTCGATGGTGATACGCTGCTTCTGCCCGACGACGCGGCCCGCGCGCCCGCGCGCATCATGGCCTTTCTCAAGGAC
>NZ_JAMYXC010000275.1 GCF_024159025.1 Limimaricola litoreus | reverse complement strand
ACGGCCCCGGCCGAGGCGCTGGAGGCGGCGCTTGCGCTGATGGCGCGAGCCCCCGATTGCCACCGCCGGGTGATCGACGTTTCGGGCGACGGCACGCCCAACGACGGCGGCGATGTCGGCGCGGCGCGGCGTCGCGCCGAGGCGATGGGGGTCACGGTCAACGGGCTCGCCATCGAGAGCCTCGGCCAGGCGATCACCGGCTTCTACCTGCGCCATGTGGCCACCCGCGACGGCTTCGTCATCACCGCGCGCGGCCACCGCGACTACCCGCGCGCAATGCGGCTCAAGCTGCGCCGCGAGCTGGTCCGGCTTCTGGGCCACGGCCCCTCCGCCCCGCCGATGCGCCGAAGCCACGCGCCCCGCCCGCGATAGGGCCGCAAAGCCGTTGCCCGTGGCCCGCCCCCTTTCATCCGCCTCCGAATCCCCTATGCTTGGCACGACCGCGAAAGGATGACGCCACGTGACCCGCCCTGCCAACCGCACCATCGACTACGGGAACCTGATGCATCGCGCGATGCGCGGGCTGATCCAGGAGGTGCTCGAGCGCATCGCCGTCGAGGGCCTGCCGGGCAAGCATCACTTCTTCATCACCTTCGACACGATGCATCCCGACGTGGAGATCGCCGACTGGCTCTCGGACCGCTACCCGGGCGAGATGACCATCGTGATCCAGCACTGGTTCGACAATCTCACCGTCACCGACGAGGGCTTTTCCGTCACGCTGAACTTCGGCGACAGCCCCGAGCCGCTCTACATCCCCTTCGACGCGATCCGCACCTTCGTCGACCCCTCGGTCGAGTTCGGCCTGCGCTTCGAGAACCAGGACGAGAGCGACGACGAGGAGGAGGACGAGGAGGCGCCGATGCAGGAGATGGCCGAGCCTGAGGAGGAGCCCGCCAAGAAGGGCGAGGCCCAGGTCGTCAGCCTCGACAGCTTCCGCAAGTCCTGAGCCCGGTCATTTAGACGATTGCCCAGGGGGCGGCGCGCGCGGTAGATGGCATGCGACGGCATACCAGGGAGACCGCGATGAGCCAGACCACCCCCACCCGCACCGAATCCGACAGCTTCGGCCCGCTCGAGGTCCGCGCGGACCGTTACTGGGGGGCGCAGACGCAGCGCTCGATCATGAACTTCCCGATCGGCTGGGAAAAGCAGCCCGTGGCCATCGTCCGTGCGCTGGGCGTGATCAAGCAGGCCTGCGCCGAGGCCAACAAGGCGCGCGGCAAGATCGAGCCCGAGATCGCCGATGCGATGATCGCCGCCGCCTCCGAGGTCGTGGCGGGCAAGCTCGACGATCATTTCCCGCTGGTGGTCTGGCAGACCGGCTCGGGCACGCAGTCGAACATGAACGCCAACGAGGTGATCGCCAACCGCGCGATCGAGATGCTGGGCGGCGCGATGGGCTCCAAGACGCCGGTGCATCCCAACGATCACTGCAACATGGGCCAGTCGTCGAACGACACTTTCCCGACCGCGATGCACATCGCCGTCGCCACCACCGCGCGCGGCGTGACTCTGCCGGGGCTGGAGAAGCTGCATGCCGAGCTGGCCGCGAAGGCCAAGGCCTTCGAGGGCATCATCAAGATCGGCCGCACCCACACCATGGACGCGACCCCGCTGACGCTGGGCCAGGAGTTCGGCGGCTATGCGCATCAGGTCGCCATGGGCATCCGCCGCATCAAGGCCGCGCTCCCCGCGATTTACGAGCTGGCGCAGGGCGGCACCGCCGTGGGCACCGGGCTCAACACGCCCCATGGCTGGGGCGAGACCGTGGCCGAGAACATGGCAAGGATCACCGGCCTGCCCTTCGTCACTGCGCCCAACAAGTTCGAGGCGCTGGCCGCGCATGACGCGATGGTCGAGATGTCGGGCGCGCTGCGCACCGTCGCCGCCTCGCTGTTCAAGATCGCCAATGACATCCGCCTTCTCGGCTCCGGCCCGCGCTGCGGCCTCGGCGAGCTGATGCTGCCCGAGAACGAGCCCGGCTCCTCGATCATGCCCGGCAAGGTCAACCCGACCCAGTGCGAGGCGCTGACGCAGGTCTGCGCCCATGTGATGGGCAACGACGCCGCCGTGGGCTTCGCGGGCAGCCAGGGGCATTTCGAGCTCAACGTCTACAAGCCGATGATGGCCTACAACGTGCTGCAGAGCATGCAGCTTCTGGGCGACGCCTCGGTGGCCTTCACCGACAACTGCGTCGCGGGCATCGCCGCCAACGAAGAGCGGATCGAGAAGCTGATGCGCGAAAGCCTGATGCTGGTGACCGCGCTGGCCCCGACCATCGGTTATGACAACGCCACCACCGTCGCCAAGACGGCGCACAAGAACGGCACGACCCTGAAGGAAGAGGCGATCAACCTCGGCTTCGTCGACGCCGAGACCTTCGACCGCGTGGTGCGCCCCGAGGAGATGATCGGCCCGAAATGAAGCCGGTGAACCTGAACCAGTTCAGGAAACAGAAGGCGCGGGCCGAAAAGACGGCCCGCGCCGATGCCAATGCCGCGAAGTTCGGCCGCACCAAGGCCGAGAAGGCGCGCGACGCCGCCGAGGCCGAAAGCGCGGCCCGGCGGCTCGACGGGCATCGGCGCGACGATGAGTGACGGCCGGCCCGTCAAGCGCTCGCTGACGCTCAAGGGGCACCGCACCAGCGTCTCGCTGGAGGATGCCTTCTGGCGCGCCTTTCGCGACATCGCTTCAGCCGAGGGCCGCACGATCAACGGACTGGCCGCCGAGATCGACGCGGGCCGGGGCGACGTCGGGCTGGCCTCGGCGATCCGGGTCTTCGTGCTGCGCCGGGTCATGGACCGCGCGGGCTAGGCCCGGTCCCGCCGCGTCACCCGCAGCCTGATCCCGGCCTTCGAGCGCACCGTCAGATGCGCCACTGGCACCGGCACGTCGCCCTCGACCGGCGCGAAGCGGTAGCGCACCAGCAGCGCCGCCAGCAGCACCGCCGCCTCGGCCATGGCGAATCCCGCGCCGGGGCAGACGCGCGGCCCCGAACTGAACGGCAAAAAGGCGCGCCGCGCGCTTTCCTTCGTCTCGTCGCGGCTCCAGCGGTCGGGGTCGAAGGCGTCGGGATCCTTCCAGAACCGCTCGTGCCGGTGCAGGTGCCACGGCGACAGCACCACCTGCGTGCCACGCTTGAGCACGCGGTCGCGAAACCGCTCGGGGCGTGTCGTCTCGCGCACCATCATTGGCACCGGCGGATAGAGACGCAGCGCCTCGCGCGTGACGTCGCGGATGAGCTTCAGCCTGGAAAGCTCCGGGAACGCACCGGAAAACGCCCCTGCCTCCGCCGCCGCGCGCTCCTGTATCTCGGGATGCGTCGCCAGCAGGTAGAGCGTCCAGCCCAGCGTCGAGGCGCTGGTCTCGTGGCCCGCGAGAAAGAAGATCGCTACCTGATCGACCATCTCGTCGGGCGAGAACCGCTCCCCCGTCTTGGGATCGGGCGTGGTCATGATCTTGGTGGCGAGGTCGGGCGGCGCGTCGCCCGACCCGATGCGCTCCGCGCGCTCGGCCACGAGCCCCGCGATCAGCCCCCTGATGCGCCTTGCCGTGGCGCGCGTCTCGCGCGAATGAAGCCGCGGCATCCAGCCCGGCCCCTTCACGAAGGCCGCGAGGTTCAAAAGCGGCTGGCTGCGCTGATGGGCGTGAAAGGCTTCAAACGTCGCCTGCGCCGTCTCGTGCTCGATCGGGATCGAGAACAGCGTGCGAAAGATCACGTCGGCTGCGGCATGGCTCGCCTGTGCCTCGATCTCGACCGGCCGTCCATCGGCCAACGGGCCGAGCCGCGCCACCGCCGCCGCGCCCGCCGCCTGCATCGCGGCGAAGCTCTCCCTGAGCTTGCCCCCTTCGAACGCCGGGTCGATGATCCGCCGCTGATGCTCCCACCGGGCCCCGTTGGTGAGAAACACCGAAGCCCCGAGCAGGGGCCGCAGCCCCGCGCCGATCCGTTCGGATTTGGGAAAGTCGCGCGGCCGCTCCTTCAGCACGCATCGCAGCAGCGCCGGATCGTTGACCAGCACCGAGCGGAAGAAGGGCGTGCGAAACTCGGCCATCCAGGCACGGTAGAGCCGCGCGGGCTGGGCCGAGAGGATGTCGGCGCGAAACAGCCTGAGGTGCCGCCAGAGCGACACGCGCGGCGCGCGGGGCACGGGCTTGGGCGGCAGGCTCATGCGACGGCGACATGCGGCGACAGCGCCCGGCGGATGGTGGAACGCGAGGGCGCGCGGCTTGCGAAGCGCTCGGCCAGCGTCAGCGGCCCGGCGGTGAGGCGGAAATAATCGTAATCGCCGGGCCGGTCGAAGGCGCAGAGATACTGGAAATGCAGCCGGAAGAAGCGCCAGCGCAGTTCGCGCCAGCGCGCGGGGCTTAGCGTCTGCGTGAAGGCGGCCGAGATCACCAGCGGCCAGCGCTGGTCGGGCGTGGCGACGCCCGACACCGCGACCGGGTCGCACAGCGCAAAGGCGCAGCCGTCGCCCGGTGCCGTCACGTCGAGCCATGTCAGCTCGTCCCGCGCGCCCAGATAAGCGAGATCGGCGCGCAGGCGGCGGGCCTCGGGCAGAAATGACATCATCGGCACCACCTGCCCCAGCGAGACGAAACCCAGCGCCGGGCCGCCCTCGGGCACCCGGCCCGCGCGAATGAGGTCCGACAGCACCGAGACCGCGAGATGCGCCCCCGAGGAATGGCCGACCACGAGCACTTCGTCGACATCCTCCTGCAGCGCCGCGGCGATGTGGTTCTCGAACAACGCCAGCCGCGCCTCCAGCGCATCGGGATTCGCCCCGCCCCAGCGCGCCGCAAAGGCGTAGTCATGCATGAGATAATAGGCAAAGAAGCGGCGGTCATGGCGTTTGAACCACGACAACACCCCCCAGACCGCCGCCGCCAGTACCGGCCAATAGGCGACCCAGCCCGGCACCCCGGCCCAAAGCGCGAGCCGTGCCGCGCCAGCGCCCGCCAGTGCGCCCAGACCCAGCGCCAGCCCGAGCTGCACCACCAGCATCACCACCGGGTAGAGTGCTGCGATCACCGGCCCCTTCCTGAGCCGCATCAGCCGCCCCAGCGCGTCGCTGGCGATATAGGTCCAGGCGGTGCGCAAAAGCTGGCCGTAGGTCGCCAGAACGCCACCCCGCATCTGCTCGCGCACGATGTCCGACCAGACCAGAACCTCGAACTCGGCGCGCACCTCGCCGCCCTCGATCCTTGCGGCGACATCCCAGCCGAAGCGGCGCCCCTTGGCGGGTGCAAGCGCGAGGTCGAAGCCCGAAAGCGCGGCCTGCGCAGCGCCCTCGCGGCGGTAGAGCTCGCGGTAGCGGCGCGGGTGGATCGGGTCGAAGCCCGGGATGTAGAACACCCGCCGCCTGCGCACCCCCCGCATCGATGATCCGTCCATGGCCTGCCCCCTTTGAGGTGCAGGTTAGAGGAGGAAGCGGGCCACCATAAGGCCGAATGCGGGCCTCAACCGAGTGCCGCGAGGGAGGGAAAGGTTTCGAGCAGCCAGAAGCTGAAATCGGAAAATTGCCCGGTCAGCATCATCAGCCCCACGGTCCACAAAAGCAGCCCCGAGGTGCGCTCGATCCGGCCCATGTGCCGCTTCATCCAGGCCATGGCCCCCGAAAGCTTGGGAAAGAAGGCCGCCACCAGCAGGAAGGGTATCCCGAGCCCCGCGGCATAGACCGCAAGCAGCGCGGCCCCGCGCGTCATGTCGGCCTCGGTCGCGGCCAGTCCGAGGATGGTGCCGAGAATGGGGCCGAGGCAGGGCGTCCAGCCGAAGGCGAAGGCCAGCCCCAGTACATAGGCGCCAAAGGCCGAACCGCCGCGATCCCCGCCCGAGACCCGCGCCTCGCGGTCGAGAAAGGGAATGCGGAGGACCCCCGCGAAATGCGCGCCGAAGATCATGATGGTGATCCCGGCAATAATGTTGAACCAATCCTGAAACTGCAGGAAGGCGCGCCCCAGCGCCGAAAACGCGACGCCGAGCAGCAGGAAGACGGTCGACAGGCCCAGCACGAAGAACAGCGCCGCCGTCATCACCCGCCGCCGGTCGCCGCGCGGGGCCGAGAGGTCGGTCACCGAGACGCCGCCCATATAGGCCAGATAGGGCGGCACGATCGGCAGCACGCAGGGGCTCAGGAAGGACAGAAGCCCCGCCGTGAGCGCGATCATCATCGCGGGAAGCAGGGTCGCGTCGAGGATCAGCTCGGCTGAGAACATGGGGGCACTCCTTTGATCCGGCGAGGCTATCAGCCGCGCGCGGAAGCGTCACTGCCGCGCGGCTCACTTCGGTGTGCGGCAATGTGTCAGGCATGGGGGTTCAGACGCCGGGCAGCACCCAGAGCGCCTCGCGCGGCAGGCGCCAGCGCACGTCCTGCCCGGGCACGGCACCGCGCGCGGCACCGGCGCGCATCAGCGCTTCGAGCCGCAGGCCGGCGGCCTCTGCCGTGATCCGGGTCAGCAACCCTTCGAAGCGGGTCTCGATCACCCGCAGCGTCACCGCGTTCTCGCCCTCGCCCGGCTCGATCGCCTCGGGGCGCAGCGTCAGGCAGCCCTCGCCCGCGGGCGCGGCCCGAGGCAGGGCAAGCCGCCCCAGCGCGCAGTCGAAAGCACCATTCGCCGAGCGGCCGGGAATGAAGTTGCAACCGCCGAAGAAGCGCGCCACCTCGAGATCGGCGGGCCGGTTCCACAGCTCGGCGCCCGCGCCGATCTGGTGGATGCGCCCGCCCAGCATCAGCGCCACCCGGTCGCCCAGCACCGCCGCCTCCTCCTGGTCGTGGGTGACCACCAGCGTGGTGATCCCGGTCTCGCGCTGCAGCCGCCGGATCAGCGCGCGCATCTCGGTCCGCAGATGCGCGTCGAGCGACGAGAGCGGCTCGTCGAGCAGCAACAGGCCGGGCTTGAGGACCAGCGCGCGCGCGAGCGCCACGCGCTGCCGCTGCCCGCCCGACAGCTCGTGCGGGCTGCGGTGGCCGAGATCGGCCAGCTGCACCTGCGCCAGCGCCTCGGCCACGCGCGCGGCGATCTCGCGTTTGGGGCGGCGCTGCATGCGCAGGCCAAAGCCCACGTTGGACGCCACATCCATATGCGCAAAGAGCTGCCCCGATTGGAACACCAGCACCGCCTCGCGCCGCTCAGGCGGCAGATGCCCGACGGAGACGCCGTCGAAGCGCACCTCGCCCGCGTCGGGCGCGATCAGCCCGGCGATGACGCGCAGCGCCGTCGTCTTGCCGCAGCCCGAGGGGCCCAGGAGCGCCACCATCTCGCCATCCGCGACATCGAGCGACAGCGCATCGAGCGCCGGGCGCTCCGTGCCCGGGTGGCGCAGGTCGAGGGTGTCGAGTGTCAGCCGCGTCACCGCGTTCCTCCGATGCTCATGCCGCGCCCGGCGAGCTGTCGCGCCACCAGCGCGAGGATGACAAGGCCGGGCGCGAGGCTCAGCATGGCGAGCACGCCCGCCTGATCGTTGCGCCCCGCGCCCGCCTGCGCATAAAGCAGCAAGGGCAGCGTCACCACCCGCCCGCCGCCGATGGTCAGCGTCAGGATGTATTGCGACCAGGAGACGAGAAAGGCGAAGAGCCCCGCCACCATGACCCCCGGCGCGATGGCGGGCAGCATGACGTGCCACAGCACCTGAAGCGGGCGCGCGCCCAAGCTGCGCGCCTGCGCCTCGGCCTCGGCGTCGTAATTGGCAAAGACGCCCGACATGACGAAGACCACATAGGGCAGCGTCGGCACCAGATGCACCAGCACGACGCCGAGCGCGGAATTGGTCAACCCCAGCCGCAGGAACACGCCGTGCACGCCCAAACCCACCGCGATGCCCGGCACGATCACCGGGGCCAACAAGGCCAGCTCCACCAGCGCCTTGCCGCGAAAGCGGTAGAGCCCGAGCGCCCGGCCCGCCGGGATGCCCAAGGCCAGCGCCAGGGCCGCGGCGGCAAGCGCGATGCAGGTCGTGGTCATCAGCGCGCCGGGAATGTCCGAGCGGGCTGCGAAGGCGCGCATCCATGGCTCCAGCGTCCATGTCGCGGGAAGGATCTGCGGATAGAACCAGCCGCGCGCCACCGACCACAGCGCCAGCGGCACCAGGGGCGCCATCAGCGCCGCGATCAGCAGCACGCCCAGCGCCATGCGCGCCCGCGCGCTCATGAGCGCCCCGCAAAGGCCGCGCGAATCAAGAGCGCCGAGACCAGCGCGATCAGCATGGCGATGGCCATCGCCTCGGGGCGGGCGGCGAGGTCGGGATCGGTGAAGCGCTGCCACGCCAGCACCGGCAGCGCCGGCGGCGCGCTCTGACCCAGAAGCACCGGCACCTCCCACGCGCCGAAGGAAAAGGCAAAGACGATGGCGCCCGCCCGGATCAGCGCCGGGCGCAGAAGCGGCAGCAGCACGAGACGCATCGCGGCGAAGGGCGAAGCGCCCAAGCTGCGGGCCGCGGCCTCGGGATCGTCGCCGATCGATTGCATGTTGGCCAAGAGGATCAGCCCGATGAAGGGCACCTCCTTCCAGACGTAATGCGCGATGATGCCGATGGCATGGCGGTCCTGCGTCAGCGCCGGAAACCCGGCGGGCCCGTCGATCAGCCCCGCCCCGCCCGCAAGCCGCGCGAGGAAGCCCGATTGCGACAGGAGCCACAGGATGCCCAGCGCGCCCACTGCATGCGGGATGGTGAGGTTGATCTGGAACAGCAGCCGCGCCAGCCCCTGCCCCGGAAAACGGCGGCGCAGCAGCAGCGCGGCCCCGAGACCGAGGCCGCAGGCCAAGGCAGTCGAGGCGAAGGCGATCCAGAGCGACAGGCCAAGCGCGCGCCAGACCCGCCCCTCCGACAGCACCGCCAGCCAGGGCTCGAACGTCCAGCCGCCGCGCCCCATGCCGAAGGAGCCCGCGAGCCCGAGCACGAGCCCGCCGCCGAACAGCACCGCGATCACGCCAAGCGCGGGCGCGAGCGACAGCCATGGATGCCCGCGCCCGATCACCTCAGTTGCCGACGTTCTCGATCCAGCCATCCTCGATCTTCGAGGTCCAGTCGGGGGTCAGCTCCGGCAGGGCCGCCTGCCCCAGCTCCTCGATCGAGACGACCGAGGGGTGCCGCTCAAGCGCTGCAAAGCCCGCCTGCACCTCCTTTGAGGCGCGGTCCGGCTCGATCACCGTGGCCGCGCCCCAGACCTCAGGCTGCGCCTTCTCGAGCTGCGCCTCGCCCGACAAGAGCAGGTTCTGCGTCACCAAAGCCGCCGCCTTGTTCGCGGCGTTGACAGGGATCACCATGTAGTTGGTGTTGGCCAGCGTGCCGTCGCTCAGCCCGTAGGATTGCATCGTCTCGGGGAAGATGCCGTTGGCGACCGCCGTGCCGACCTCGGCCGGGTCATAGGTGAAGAACAGATCCACCTCTTGGTTGGCGAACATCTGCTGCAGCTGGGTGATCGAGGTCGGATAGGTCCGCCCCTCGCGCCACAGGTGCGGCTCCAGATCGTTGAGGATCTCCCACGTCTCTTCGGCGACCTCGTCGAACTTTGCCTGATCGAAGGGACCGATCAGCGCGTCCGCCCCGCCCGCGACATGGGTGAAGACATGGCGCACGAAGGCGGCACCCGTGAAATCGGGCGGCGCGGGATAGGTGAAGCGGCCGGGGTTGGCCTCGGCCCAGTCGATGAGTTCGGGGATCGAGCGCGGCGGCTCGGGCGTGCGGGCGGTGTCATTGGCAAAGGCGAACTGCACCCGGCTCCACGGCACCTCACAGCCCTCCACCGGCGTGCCGAAATCATTGGCGATGGCGGGGTTGTCGAAATTGACGAGATCCGCGTTGGGCAGCTTGTCGACATAGCCGCACCACGCCAGATCGCCCTGCTTCATGGTGCGGAAGTTCTCGCCGTTGATCCAGATCATGTCGACCGCGCCCTCCGCTGCTCCGGCCTCGACCTCGCCCAGCACGATGTTCACCGCCTCGGCCGTGTCGGTGAGCGGCACGCGGTTGAGCGTGATGTCGTAATCGTCTTCGAGCTGGCCGCCGATGTAGTCGGAGACATAGGCGTTGATGTTGTCGGCCCCGCCCCACATGAAGACGTTGACCTCGCCGCCGCGCGCGGTCTCGACGATCTCGTCCCAGCTCATATCGAGCAGCGCATCGCCCTCCTGCGCATGGGCCAGTCCGCCCGCGAGGATCAGCGCACCGCCGAGCCCTGCCATCATCCGCTTCATGCCGTTCTCCCCTCGATGCCGCCGGGTCGCACCGCCCGGTTTCCCTCTCCGGGGTGTGCCCGCGCGGCAGTATCGGTGCAACACACCAATATGTCAGGCCCTTGCAATATCTGCGGGTCTCAGTGATCGGCGGGCAGGCGCATCGGGTTGATCCGGCCGCGCCGCCCCTCTCCCGGGGCGGCGATTTCGCCGGTGCTTGGGTCGAGTGCGGCATACCACGCGGCCAGCGCCTCGATCTCCTCTTCCTCCAGCTCCTGCGCCGCGACGCGCATCAGGTTGTAGGCCTCGGTCCCGCCGCGCACCCCGTCGCGCCAGAGCCGCAGCTGGGTGATGAGATAGGCCTCGTCCTGCCCGGCCAGCGGCGGGAACTTCCCCTCCAGCTCCTCGCCGCCCAGACCCGCGAGGTCGCGCGGCCCCGGCCCGTGGCAGGCGGTGCAGGCGGGCACGTCGTCGGTGCCTGCGCGCGCCAGCTTTTCGCCAAGGGTCAGCGTCTCGGACCCGGCCGCGCCGCTCGATTTCGGCGGTGCTTCGTGCCCGGCGAACCATTCGGCCAGGTCGCGCAGCTCATCGGGACGCAGCTCGGAGGCCGCGTGTTGCATGATGCCGCTTTCGCGCCGCCCCTCGCGGTAGGCGGTGAGCGAGGCCTCGATGTAATCGGCTTCGAAGATGTCGAGCCGGGGCACATGCGCCTGCGTGCCCCCATGGCAGCCCGCGCACCACGCCGCCCCCTTGGGAGCGTCCAGCGCCGCGCGCGCGGTGATCTCGGCCTGCCGCTCGGGCGTGATGGCCGCGTTCTGGATCGCGCGCAGATAGGCCACGACGGCCCAGACGTCATCCCCGCGCGAGGAGGGCCATTGCGGCATGCCCGACATCTTCACCCCCTCGTAGAGGATCCAGTGCAGCTCCTGCGGGCTCCATCTGCCCACCGCTTCGGTGATGTGCGGCGGCTCGGGGTTCATGCCGCGCACCGTGGCGGTCCGCTCCTTGCCCGGCACCGCGTGGCACATGGCGCAGGCGGTCTCGAAATGCCGCGCGCCAAGCTCGATCAGCGCCGGGTCGTCGAGGTTCGGGGCGGGCGTTTCGGGCGCGCCGGAATAGAGATCGACCGAATTGCGATATGTCGTGTGCAGCGCCCAGTATGTGGGGGCGAGGTGCCCCGCGCGGGCGGAAACGTTGTAGAGCCCGAAGGCCACCGTCGCGCCGCCCGCGAGCGCCCCCGCCACGGCCAGCGCGCCGAGCGTGTAGAGAACCGTCCTTGTCCGCTGCCTCATGCCGCGGCCTCCTTTTCGTTCACCGCGCGGGAGGTGAGCCACAGCCCCGCCACGAGATAGACCGGCGTGCCGATGCCGAGCATGATCATGCCGCCCATCTGCTGGCCCGTCAGGTTCGGCATCAGCCCGCACCACGCGGCATAGAGATCGCGCGGCGCGAGGATCAAGAGCGCGCCCAGCAGCGTCATGTGCATCGAGGTGAGCAAGAGCCCCCCCGCCCCGGCCAGAGGATGCGCCGCCCGCAGGCAACCCGCCCAGACCAGCAGCCCCGCGAGCAGGAAGCTTGCCTGCTCGGCCACGAACCAAGGCGCCGCCTCGTAGGAGAGCGCATGCGCGCGCGGCAGGTGCCAGGCCCAGACCACCGCGAATTCGAGCACGGCGGCGATGAGCGGGCCCGGCGCCAGCGCCCGGCCCAGCGCGGGCCAGCCCAGCACCAGGAGCGGAGCCGCCAGCGCCACGAGCACCATGTGCCGCAGCATGTGCCCCGCAAAGGGCCCGTCGAACCACATGGCGCGCGGCGCGACCCAGACCGCCGCCAGCAGCCCCAGCCCGAGGATCAGCGGCACCGGCCTGATCGCGCCGGGGCTCACCGGCACGTGCCCAGGATCACGAGCGGCAGCGTGTCGTAGACCACGCCGATGAAGGAGACGACCGCCAGCAGAAACCCGGCATGGCCGAGGAACTGGTGCCGGTCCTCGGCGCTGCCCTCGGGGTTGGTGAATTCGCCGGTGTCATACACGTCCCAGCGCCGAAAGGCGCGCCAGCCGATCCAGGCGATGGCGGCGAGCATCACCACGGTCATCGCGATCAGCCCGAGCCTGAGCGTGCCCATGTCGACCATGCGCTCGAACTTGAAGCAATAGACCGAGACGGCGGCATAGCTGATGGCGAAGTGAAAGGCCCAGATCGTCGGCGCGAAGGCGATGCGCCACAGGCTCTCGCGCTCCTCGCCGAACTCGTGCTCGTCCTCGCGCGGATGCGGCTGGCGGTCGTGATCGTCGCGGTCCATGCGCCCCTCCCTCACATCAGCCGCGGCACGAGGCCGATCATCGCCCCCGTGACCAACGCCGTCAGGCCGAGAAAATGCCAGAACAGCGTGACGTTCCACAGGTCCGCGTCATAGCGCGGGGTGAGCTTGCCCAGGAGGCTGCCGGCGAGGCAATAGCCCTGCATGATCGTACCGACGATGCCATGCGCCACCACCCAGACCATCAGCGCCCACATCATCGCCGGGTAGACATGAGACGTCGGATCGAGATCCAGAACCGACAGGATGAAGCCGCCCATGCCAGACAGTGTCAGCAAGGGCGCGAGCGCAAGGGCCGCGCGCGCCGCGGCCACGCGCCCCGCCCGATTCAGCCCACGCGCGCCGCGCGTCAGCGCCCATGACAGCGCGAAGGCCGCGGTGGCCAGCGCCACGACGTAGCCCGAGGCATGCTCGGCACCGGGCGGCGGGAAGGCGCTGTTTGAGGTCCAGTAGAAGAACACGCCAAAGACCAGCGAAGCGAAGGCCGTGGCATCGCCCAGCATGGTGATCCAGACCGCCCACCAGCCCACCGCCTGCGGCCCCGCGGCATAGGTCGGCAGGCTGAGGCCGAGGCCGACGTCCTTCATGTCCTTCTCGGGCGGACGCGCGGTCGAGGTCCACAGCCAGTAAAGGATGCAGACCACCGCGAAGGCGGCGCAGATGATGGCCGGGGTGTAGATGTGGAAGGTCGGGAAGATGAAGGCGCCGCCGGTGAAGCCCGCGGCCATGATGGTGATATAGGCCGGGCCGGTGACGCGCTGCACCTGGATGGGCCGGGCGTCGATGACGCTGGTCACGACGGTCTCGCGCAGGCCCTCCTCGGCATCGGGCAGGTAATAGCGCCCCGCGTCCATGCGATCGACCAGCTTGGGCTGGTCCCACAAGGGATAGCGCGAGGTGATGTGCGGGATCGAGCGGACCCCCCACTTGGTCTCGGGGATCTCGTGGCTCCATTCCAGCGTGCCGCCGCCCCACGGGTTGCGCGCGATCTGCGGCTGATCCTTCTTGGGGCGAACGATGTCCCAGGCAAAGACCGCGAAACCGGCGGCGACGATGAAGGAGCCCACGGTCGAGATCTGGTTGAGCCAGTCGATGCCGAGGCCTTCGGGATAGGTGTAGACCCGGCGCGGCATGCCCAGAAGCCCGGTGAGATGCATCGGCAGGAAGGTGATGTTGAAGCCCGTGAAGATCAGCCAGAAGGCCCAGCGCCCGAGCCTTTCCGACAGCATCTTCTTTCGGAAGAACGGAAAGAAGTAATAGACCCCCGCGATCACCGGAAAGACCATGCCGCCGAACAGCGTGTAATGCAGGTGCGCCACGATGAAATAGGTGTCGTGCACCTGCCAGTCAAAGGGCGCGACCGCGACCATGACGCCGGTGAGACCGCCCGCGGTGAAGATCGCCAGAGCACCCGCGATCCACAGCATCGGCAGCGTCATCACCACCCGCCCCGCGATCAGCGTGGCGACGAAGGCGAAAAGCTGGATGCCGGTCGGGATCACCACGGCCTCGGAGGCCGCCGAGAAGAAGCCCAGGGAGATATTGGGCAGGCCGGTGGTGAACATGTGGTGCACCCAGAGCCCGAAGCTCAGGAAGCCGGTGCCCACGGCCGAAAGCACGATCCAGGAATAGCCCAGGATCGGGCGTCGCGCGACGGTGGGCACGATCATCGCCGCGATGGCGATCGAGGGCAGGAAGATGATGTAGACCTCCGGGTGGCCGAAGATCCAGAACAGGTGCTGCCACAGCATCGGATCGCCGCCGCGGGTGTGGTCGAAGAAGGGCCAGTCGAAGGAGCGCTCCAGCTCGAACAGGAAATCGCCCGCGATCAGCGGCGGAAAGGCGAAGAGGATCATGCCGCCCACCACGAGGACGTACCATGCGTAGAGCGGCATGACGTTGACCCGCATCCCCGGCGGCCTGCACTTCAGCGCGCCGACGATCAGCTCTACCGCGGCGGCGATCGAGGCCACCTCGATGAACGACAGGCCCAGAAGCCAGATGTCCGAGCCGATGCCGAGCTCGATCGTGGCGAGCGGCGGATACATGAACCAGCCCGCCTTGGGCGCGGCGGAGAACAGGATCGAGCCGATCACGAAGACGCCGCCGATCAGGAAGCACCAGTAGCCATAGGCCGAGAGCCGCGGGAACGGCATGTCGCGCGCGCCCAGGAACGCGGGCAGGATCAGGATCGAGATCGCCTCGAACATCGGCACGGCGAAGAGGAACATCATCGCCGAGCCGTGCATGGTGAAGAGCTGGTTGAACATGTCGGCCGAGATCAGGTCGTTCTCGGGCACCCAAAGCTGCAACCGCATCAGGAGCGCCATGACGCCCGCCATCAGCATGAAGGCGAAGGCGGTCATGGTGTACCACACGCCGACCTCGGAGTTGTTCACGGCCGTCCAGTAGCGCCAGCCTTGCGGCGTCTTCCAGGCTTTGGCCAGCCGCTCCCTTTGCCCTGCCTGCACCTCCTCGGGCACCGGCTCGTTCAGCATCTCCTCGGTCGGGGGATAGACGCCCTTGGCCGCGAGATCGCCTGCGGGGATACGGTTCTGGCTCATTCGAGACCCTCGAGATAGGCGGCGATCGCGCCGATCTGCGCGTCCGAAAGGTGGTCATAGGCGGGCATCTCGGCGCCCGGTTTCCAGGCGCCGGGATTGGCGACCCATTTGGCGAAATCCTCCAGGCTCGTGCCCAGCCGCCCGGCGGCGAGCGAATGGCGCGAGCCGACATGGGTGAGATCGGGCCCCACCTGCCCCACGGCGGGCGTGCCGCGCACCGCGTGGCAGGCGCCGCAGCCCTGGGACAGGAACAGCGCCGCGCCGCGCCCGGCCTCGGGCGTGGCGGGGGGCGCCGCCGGGGTGGCCTCGGCCTCGAGCCAGGCCTCGAAGGCCGCGGGCTCCATCACCTCGGCCTCGAAGGCCATCCAGGCGTGGCTTTCGCCGCAGAACTCGGCGCATTGGCCGCGGTAGACCCCCGGCACCTCCGGCCCGAGCGTCATCTCGTTCACCCGGCCCGGAAACATGTCCATCTTGCCGCCCAAGCTCGGCACCCAGAAGGAATGGATCACCTCCTTGCTGTCGAGCAGGAAGGTCGAGCGCACGCCCGCCGGAAGCCTGATCTCGTTGGCGGTGACGACCGTGGAGCCGTCCTCGCGCTCGTATGCGACGCGCCACCACCATTGTTCGCCCGTCACCCGGATCACCGGCCCGTCGCCGGTGGCGCGCAAGTCGGGCATGAGGGTGAGGCCGTAGACCAGCAGCGCGCCGAGGGTGACGGTCGGAAAGGCGATGCCGCCGAGGATGACCAGCCAGTTGGCCATGCGCTGCGAATGCGGCGCCGGGCTGCGGCGGGTGGCCCAGTAGAATAGCCCGTTCATGCCGAACCACAGCACCACCGCGCCGATCAGCATCACCACGAAGAGATCGGTCAGGATGCGCGCATCCGCGCCGCCGTCGACCAACACCGACTGCCGCCCGTCGCAGGCGGCAAGCAGCAGTGGCGCGGCAAGAAGCAGCCGCGACGATCCGGGCGGCAGGGGTCTTCGGGCGCGGGTGTCGCGGGTCATGCATCGTCCGTCAAAGAGGCCCCGGGGGCCAAGGTCACGACAATGAGAGCGCGCGCGGCGTTGCGGTCAAGCGCGCGGCGGCGTTAAAGACACACGCCAAGGGGGAAACCGGTGAGCCTTTGCCGCGCCGTCCCGGCCCTTCCGCTCGGCGGATGCTCCATGCTCGACAAGATCAGACCCGCCCACGCCTTCATTGCCAGCCACGCCCCCGCGCTGGCGTGGCGGCCGATCTCGCCCATGCCTTGGGCGAGACCGCGGCGGATAGCGCCAAGCTTCTGGCCGAAGCCGCCTTCCTGAGCGCCTTCATCAAGGCGCGGCGCGGCCTCGCAGGCTAGACGCCGCGCTTGTTGCCCCAGATCAGCACGTGCAGCTGCGGCAGCACCCGCGCCTCGAACCAGCCATCGGCGAGCGTGCGGCTCACCAGCCAGTCCATGCGGTCGGTGATGCCCTCCATGTCGATCTCGGCATCCTCCGCCTCGGGCGGTGGCGGGGTGTGGTTGCCGGGCTGAAGATAGACCGGCAGCGCCGGGTAGCGCGCCGCCACGTCGCGGGCCCAAGCGTAATCGGTCTCGTCGAAGACCACGATCTTGAGGATCGCCTCCGCCTTCCCCGCCGCAGCGAGGCACTCGTCGAAACGGTCCCAGTCCGGCACCTCGCCCGATGAGGGCGGCTTGGGAGAGAGCACCAGCGGCTCCAGCCGGGAGAACCAGTTGCGCGCCACCGAACCTTGCGTCTCCAGCGCGAAGCGGTAGCCCAGCGCCCGGCCCGTCTCGATCAGCGGGCCGCAATCCTGGATCGCCGGGTTGCCGCCCGAGATCGTGACGGTGAGGGGCCGCCCGCCGGAGAGCTCCACCACCTTGGCCCAGACCTCACCCGTCTCCATCGCCGCCCATGTGTGGCGGTATTCGCTCTCGACCGAATGCAGGCTGTCGCACCACGAGCAGCGGTAGTCGCAGCCGCCCAAGCGCACGAAGACCGTCGCCTGCCCGATCAAAGCGCCCTCGCCCTGGATCGTCGGGCCGAAAATCTCCGATACCCTGAGCGTGGTCATGCCGCGCTCCGGGGCCGGTACTCCGCCCATGTCTTGGGCGTCTCGGAAATGCGCACGGCGCTGACCTGATCCCAGCGGGCGCGCGCCCAGTCATAGATCGTCCTGGCCAGCACTTCCGAGGTCACATGGTCATGGCCGAACACCTCGTTGAGGTGGCGGTGATCGAGATGATCGTCGATCCAGGTCTTCAGCGGCTTCAGCGCCCGGTAGTCGAGCACGAAACCGTTCGCGTCGAGGTCCTCGGCCTGCAGCTCCACCACCGCGATGTAGTTGTGCCCGTGCAGCCGCGCGCAGGGGTGATCCTCGGGCAGGTCGCACAGCTGGTGGCTGGCGGAGAAGTGGAACTCCTTGGTGATGGTGTACATCAGCGCGCCCCCTTCTTCACGGCCTCAAGCCAGTAGTCGGGGTCGGCGTATTCGGTCGGGTCCTCCACACCCGCGAGGTGGAAGGCCTCGCGCCGCTCGACGCAGGTGCCGCAGCGGCCGCACTGCTTCTCGCCGCCCTTGTAGCAGGACCACGTCTCGGCAAAGGGCGTGCCGTGCTTCGCGCCCTCGGTGACGATCGCCGATTTCGGCGCGTGCACGAAGGGGGTGTAGAGGCGGATGTCGGCATAGCCGTCGAGCGCATGGCGCTGCATCGCCTCGAAGCTTTCGGTGAACTCGGGCCGGCAGTCGGGATAGATGAAGTGATCGCCGCCATGCACCGCCGTCGCCACCGCATCGGCTTTCTGCGCTGCCGCCACACCGAAGGCCACGGTCAGCATGATGGCGTTGCGGTTGGGCACGACCGTGCTCTTCATCGTCTCTTCGGCGTAATGCCCGTCCGGCACCTCGACATCGTCGGTCAGCGCCGAGCCGGTGAGATGCGCGCCGATCCCGCGCATGTCGATCAGGTGGAACGGCACGCCCAGCCGCTCGGCGGCGGCGCGGGCGAAGTCCAGCTCCTTGGAGTGGCGCTGGCCGTAATCGAAGGAGATCAGCCCCGCGAGTTCGTTCTCGGCGGCGACCTTGTGAGCGAGCGACACGCTATCGAGCCCGCCCGAGCAGATGACATAAGTTTTCATTTGATCCGTCCTTGTTTTGACCGGGTAGGCTGCGACCGGTGCCCGGACCATTCCGGGCGACCCCGTCTAACGCATCCCGGCGGGACAGGAAAGATCAGCCTTCGGGCACGTTGTCGCGCAGCTCCGCAAGCCAGACGGCCGCACTCGCATCCGAGGGCGCACGCCAGTCGCCGCGCGGGGAAAGCGAGCCGCCCGCCGAGACCTTGGGCCCGTTCGGCATGGCCGAACGCTTGAATTGCGCGAAACCGAAGAAGCGCTGGACGAAGACCTCCAGCCATTTGCGGATTTCAGGCAGGTCGTAGGTCCTGCGCTTGTCCTCGGGAAAGCCGATCGGCCAGAGCCCGCGTTCCGCATCATGCCAGGCGTGCCAGGCGAGAAACGCGATCTTGGAGGGCGGCAGCCCGTAGCGCATGGTGTGGAACAGGAAGAAGTCGTGCAGCGCGTAGGGCCCGATCCGGTCCTCGGTCGATTGCAGCTCCTCCTCCTCGGACTGCGGTACCAGCTCGGGCGAGATCTCGGTGTCGAGAATCGCCTGCAGCACGTCGGTGGTGGCCTGCTCCTCGAACTGACCCGAGCGGATCGACCAGCGGATCAGGTACTGAATGAGCGTCTTCGGCACGCCGGAATTGACGTTGTAATGGCTCATCTGGTCGCCGACGCCGTAAGTGCACCAGCCCAGCGCCAGCTCGCTCAGATCGCCCGTGCCGACGACGATGCCGCCGTTCTGGTTGGCAAGCCGGAACAGGTAGTCGGTCCGAAGCCCCGCCTGCACGTTCTCGAAGGTCACGTCATAGACCGGCTCGCCGCCCGAGAACGGGTGCTCCATGTCGGACAGCATTTGCCGCGCGGCGGGGCGGATATCGATCTCGGCGGCCTCGATCCCCATCGCGCGCATCAGCTTCCAGGCGTTGGACTTGGTCGCGTCGCCAGTGGCGAAGCCGGGCATGGTGTAGCCCAGGATCGTGTCGCGCGGCAGGCCCATCCGGTCGCAGGCCTTGGCCGCGACGATCAGCGCGTGGGTGCTGTCGAGCCCGCCGGAGATGCCGATCACCAGCTTGGGGTTGCCGATCGATTCCATCCTCCGGCGCAGCCCCTCCACCTGGATGTTGAAGGCCTCGTAGCAGTCGAGGTCGAGATGGCTCTCGCGGTTGGGGACATAAGGGTAGCGGCGGATCGGGCGCATCAGCCCCGCATCCTCGAAATGCGGCTCATGGGTGAACCGCACGCGGCGGAAGGCCGGGGCCTCGCCCTTGCCCGCGTCGTTGAAGGTGCCGGTGCGCATCCGCTCGTTCAAAAGCCTTTGCGTGTCCACGTCGGCCATGCACAGCTCGGGCTCCGTGTCGAAGCGGCCGGACTGCGCCAGCAGGTCGCCCATCTCGTAGATCGCCCCCTGCCCGTCCCAGCTCAGATCGGTGGTGCTCTCGCCCGGACCGGCGGCGGAATAGGCATAGGCGGCAAAGCTGCGCATCCCATGGCTGCGGCACAGCACGTGGCGGTCGTCGGATTTGCCGATCACGATGTTGGAGGCCGAGAGATTGGTGAGGATCAGCGCGCCCTCGGTCGCGGCGGCGCTGGACGGCGGAACCGGGGCCCAGAAATCCTCGCAGATCTCGGTGTGAAAGATCATTCCCGGCAGATCCTCCGCCTCGAAGATCAGATCGGTGCCGAAGGGCACCTCCTCGCCTCCGAGCCGCATCACCCGCCCCGTGACGCCGCGCCCCTCGGCGAACCAGCGCTTCTCGTAGAACTCGCGGTAGTTGGGCAGGAAGCTTTTGGGCATCACGCCCAGCACCCGCCCGCGCGAGATGGCGATGGCGCAGTTGTAAAGCCGCCCCTCATGCCGCAGCGGCGCGCCGATGAGCAGCACCGGCGCGAGCTTGGCGCTTTCCTCCACGATCCGCTCCACCGCCGCCTCGACGGCGTCGAGCAGCGCGGTCTGCATGTGCAGGTCGTCGATGGCGTATGACGATACGCAAAGCTCGGGGTAGACGACGATATCGGCGCGGGCGCCATGCGCGCGGCGCGCCTCGTCGATCACCGCGTCGCGGTTGAAGCTCACATCGGCGGGCCGCACCCGAGGCGTCGCGGTGGCGACGCGCACGAAGCCGTGCCGATGCAGGGAATGAAAGGCCTTCGCGCCCTCGGGCTTCATCGTCATCTCGTCGTCTCCAGCTGTGCGGGCGCATCGACCATGCCGCGCGCCGGGTCGGGTTTCCAGCCCCCTCGGGTTCAGCCGCCGCCACCCCCGCCGATCATGCCGAAGCCCACGCCCAGCGCCACGAGGCTGAGCACGAAGCCCAGCGCCATCAGCACACCGTCGCGCAGGGTCATGGCAAGGCCGAAGGCGGCGATGGCGGCCATCGGCGCGGTCGAGGCAAAGGGGACAAGCTCAAGCGGCGGCACGGTCAGGCACAGGATCAGCACCGCGATCCCGGCGATGCGGCTGGCCTTGGGCCCGGTCAGCGCCTCGAGCCGCCCGTGGAACCAGCGGTCGAGCCAGCGGCCGATCCCGCGCAGCTTGTCGGCCGATTTGGCGAGCTTGTCGCCCGAAACCGAGCGGTTTTCCAGGAAGCCCGGCAGCCACATCTCGTCGCGCTGCATGACGATCTGCACCGCAAAGAGCGCGATGATCAGGGCAAGGAGCGTCGGCACGCCGGGTACGCCGCCGATGGGCGATATCTCGATCAGCGCGGGAACGAAGAGAAACGGCCCGAAGCCGCGATCGCCCAGCGCGCCGGTGACGTCGCCCACCGTGGCGCGATCGTCATCGCGGCCCTCCTGCTCCAGACGGTCGAGGATGTCCTCGACCGCGCGCGACGAACTGCCCATGCTCAACCTCCGCTCGTATCACGAGGGTCCAACAACGCCGTGGCGATGCTGTTCCCGCGCGCGGCCCGGATCAGTCGATATGAGGCCGCGCCCGCCCTTCGTCCCGGCGCGCGGCGGAGGATGCGCCGCCCGGCACGAGGTGGCCCAGAAGGCGCTCGCGC
>NZ_JAMYXC010000231.1 GCF_024159025.1 Limimaricola litoreus | reverse complement strand
GAGCGCCGGGGCGGCGGCGACGAGCGCGGGCGCCCGGCCGGTGGCGGGCTTGCCCGCCGGGCTGGCAAAGCCCTGGTCGAGCAGCTTCATCACCCGCGCGTTGCGGTTCGCGGTCGAGGTGCCGCCGAAGACGGTGGCGATGATCCGGCGGTCGCCGCGCTTGGCCGAGGCCACGAGGTTGTAGCCCGCGGCGTTGGTGAAGCCGGTCTTGATGCCGTCCGCGCCCTCGTAGGCGGCGAGGAAGCGGCGGTTGGTGTTGTTGACCTGCTTGATCCCGGCGTCGGCGGTGCGGCGCGAGAACAGGTTATAATACTGCGGGAAGTCGTAGATCATGTGCCGGCCCAGCACCGTCATGTCGCGCGCGCTCGACAGGTGGTTGGGGTGGGTGAGCCCGTGCTGGTTGACGAAGGTGGTGTTGCGCATCCCCATCGCCTGGGCGGTGGCGTTCATCCGCTTGGCAAAGGCCTCTTCGCTGCCCGAGATGGCAAAGCCGATCGCAGTGGCGGCGTCGTTGGCCGATTTCACGGCCGCCGCGCGCAGCAGGTAGCGGAACTTGATCTTCTGGCCGGTGCGCAGCCCGAGCTTGGAGGGCGGCTGGGCGGCGGCGGCCGAAGGAATGGTGATCACCGAATCAAGGCCGATCTCGCCGCGCTGGATCGCCTGGAAGGCGATGTAGAGCGTCATCATCTTGGTCAGGGAGGCGGGATGCAGCCGCGTGTCGGCGTTTTCCTCGTGGATGACGGCCCCGGTCTTGGCGTCCACGACCATCGCCGCGTAGGGCGCGGCCTGCACGCCGGTGGCGATGGTGATACCCGCCGAGAGGGTGGTGATCAGAAACAGCCCCAAACGGGCCGTCCGCAACAGACGACTGCTCACGTGATTGCCCTTTATCTTGCCTCGCGGGTGACCGTCGTGTCGCGGCCACCTCAATTTATATCAAAAAGCGTAGCACGAACGTGACGTCACGAAAATAGGATTGTTTCCAATCGCTTTGACTGCAGTCTTGAAGCATCGCCCGAAGATGAGCCCGACGACTCGCCCTATACGAAAGGATCACAGCCCCGACAGGGCCCTAGCGCCTTGCCACGATCATGAAGGTGTGACGTGAAAGGCGCAGGCAAGGGGCCTCGGTGCCCCCTCAGGCCCCCAGTTCTGCAACCATGGCGGGCAAGACGGCAAGGGTCGCGATCTGGCGAAACCGCGGATGCGCCTCGGGCGCCTCGGCCTGTTCGAGCTCCCAGACCGTTTCGGAGGGCACGTACACGCCCCAGCCGCCCGCCTCGATCACCGGGATCACGTCGGATTTCAGGGAATTGCCGACCATCACCGCGCGCTCCGGCCGGATCGCATGGCGCGCGAAGATCGAGGCATAGACCGGCGCGGTCTTGTCCGAGACGATCTCCACCGCCTCGAAGGCCTCGCCCAGCCCCGACTGGGCCAGCTTGCGTTCCTGATCGAGCAGGTCGCCCTTGGTGATCAGCACCAGCCGCGCCCGCTCGCTCAGCTCTCCGATCGCCTCTCGGACGCCGGGCAGAAGCTCGATCGGATGGGCGAGCATCTCGCGACCCAGCGCCATGATCTCGCCGATCGCGCTGGCGGGCACGCGCGCCTCGCTGACCTCGATCGCCGTCTCGATCATCGACAGCACGAATCCCTTCACCCCGAAGCCGTAACGCCCCAGGTTGCGCCGCTCGGCGGCGAGCAGCCGCTCGCGCAGGTGATCCTCGCCCGCATGTTCGCGCAAAAGCTCGACGAAACGCGACTGGGTGGAGCGGAAGAAGCGCTCGTTGTGCCACAGCGTGTCATCGGCATCGAAGCCTATGGTCCAGCGGTGCGGCATCGGGGAACACTCCTGCTCGGCGCACGGGCTTTTCACCGGGGCGCGGGCGCATATATAACGAAGCGCAAGCGAGATTGGCAACGTAACCCGAAGGCAGATGCCGTGAAGGCCGGAGAGCGGATGACGATGCAAGGCATGACGACGCGGATGGCGGTGCGGATGGCGGGCCGGGATGACGGCGAGGGCGACGACCTGACCGGCATCAAGGTCGAGACCCGCCCCAAGACCAAGCGGCCTCCGCTCTACAAGGTCCTGATTCTCAACGACGACTACACGCCGATGGAATTCGTCGTGCATGTATTGGAGCGGTTCTTCGGGCTGAGCCACGCGCAGGCCTTCGAGATCATGCTCACCGTGCACAAGAAGGGGCTCGCCGTGGTCGGCGTGTTCTCCTACGAGATCGCCGAGACCAAGGTGGCGCAGGTGATGGATTTCGCCCAGCGGCACCAGCACCCGTTGCAATGCACGATGGAAAGGGAATAGGGGCCGCGATGCCCTTGTCTGATCCCCTGCCTTCGGAGTGCCCATGGCCGATGCCCGTCTGACCACCGCCATCGAGAGCGGCGCGCTCGTTCTGCCCGAGGGCGCGATCGTGGCCCTTCGCCCCGCCGCCGGCACCGACATCTCGGCCCTGCCCAAGGACCGCACCCGCATCGCGCATGGCTTTCGCCCCGACATCGACGCCTGGGAGGCGCAGGGCTGGACCGTGGTCGAGCCCGCGCCCGCCAGCGCCGTGGTCGTGTTCCTGCCGCGCTCCAAGCCGCTGGCCCGCGCCATGGTGGCGCAGGCCGCGGCCCTCGCGCCGATGGTGATCGTCGACGGGCAGAAGACCGACGGCGTCGACAGCTTGTGGCGCGAGATGCGCACCCGCGTGAACGACCTGCCTTGCGTGACCCGCGCGCATGGGCGGCTGTTCTGGTTCGCCTCCGACAGGGTCGACCTGTCGGATTGGGAGGCGCCCGCACCCGCCGAGGTCGAGGGCGGCTTCGTCACCCAATGGGGGGCCTTCTCCTCGGACGGCCCCGATCGCGGCTCGCAGCTTCTGGCCGCGGCGCTGCCCAAGAAGCTGCCCTCGCGCATGGCAGATCTCGGCGCGGGCTGGGGCTATCTCGCGCGCGCCGTGCTCGAACGCGAGGGCGTGAAATCCCTCGATCTGATCGAAGCCGAGGCGCTGGCGATTGAGTGCGCGCGCCGCAATGTCACCGATCCGCGCGCGGCCTTCCACTGGGCCGATGCGACGCGGTTCAAGCCCGATCACCTCTATGACGGCATCGTGTCGAACCCGCCGTTCCACGTCGGCCGCGCCGCCGATCCGGCCCTTGGCCGTGCCTTCATCACCACGGCGGCGCGGATGCTCGCGCCCTCGGGGCAGCTTTGGATGGTCGCCAACCGGCACCTGCCCTACGAAGCCGCGCTGCGCGAAAGCTTCCGCCATGTCGAGGAGATCGGCGGCGACGGCGCCTTCAAGCTGTTCCACGCGGCCCGGCCCGCGAAACCCACCGACAAGAAACCCCGCTGACACGTTCCCTCCACAGGAGATCGTCATGAGCTTTTCCATCGCCGGCAAGACCGCGATCGTGACCGGGGCGGCGCATGGCGTCGGCCTCGCCATCGCTCGCGCCATGGTCGAGGCGGGGGCCAACGTGGTCTTCGTCGACCGCGACGAGGCCGCGCTCGAGCGCGAAACCAGCGTGCTGCGCGAGGCCGACGGGCCGGTGCGCCATTTCGCGGGCGACCTGCGCGAGCGGCTGACCATCACCAACCTTCTGTCCTTCACCATCGACGCCTTCGACCGGATCGACATCCTCGTCAACGCCGCGCGTCAGGTGCGCATGTCCGACCCCTTCGACGCGGAGGACGATTCGGTCGAGCGGCTGCTGGATCAGAACCTTATGTCGGCGCTGCGGCTCAGCCGCGCGGCGGCCAAGCGAATGATCAAGCAGGCCGATCCCGACAGCGACGCGCCTTTGGGCTCGATCATCAATCTCAGCTCGATCGCGGCGCGGCTGACCCATCCTCAGCTTCTGGCCTATTCGGTCAGCTGCGCGGCACTCGACCAGATGACCCGCTCGATGGCGGTGGCGCTGGCGCCCAAGCGGATCCGGGTCAATGCCGTGGCCTTCGGCTCGGTGATGAGCGCCTCGCTCAAGCAATCGCTCTCGGAGCATGACGAGATGCGCGAGGCGATCCTGCAATGTACGCCGCTGGGCCGGATCGCCGGCGCGGGTGAGGTGTCGGACGCGGTGCAATACCTCGCCTCCGACGCTTCGGCCTTCGTCACGGGGCAGGTGATCACCGTCGATGGCGGACGCAGCCTGATCGACCCCTCCCACGTGGCGGCGCATTAGCGCCCCCGCAGGTCACTTCGCGGGCCTATTGCGGATAGCGCGCGACGCATTGCGCCCGCGCCGCCGCCTCACCCCGCGCCTGCGCCTCGCGCCGTGCCAGCAGCTGGTCGAGCTTCACCTTCTCTTCCTCGATGTCGATCGTCACCGGCACGCGCACCTCCTCGGCCACCGTGCGATCACAAAAGCGCCGCGCGACCACGCCCTCATCGGTGCGGTAGCGGCAGAGTTGGCGGGTGGTGCGCAGCTCTTCGCGCTCCTCGATGGCGTAGCCGCGCGTGACGTTGCCGCGGGTCTGGGCGATCAGCGCGTCGAGCACGCGGCCCTCGCGCCCGACCGAGGAGAGGCAGCTTTCGCGCGGGGTCGCGCAGGCGGCGAGGGCAAGGGGCAAAACGAGCATCAAGGCGGGGCGCATCGGCAGATCTCCGGTCGATTCGGTCGGGCCAGCGGGTCGCATGGCGGGCCGTCCGAGAGGATGCTAGACCGGCGCGATATTCAATAGCAGGGGGCGCGCATGACCTCGGACATCATGACGGTCGAGAAGGACGAGGCGGCGGGCTGGTTTCGCAGCCTGCAAGACGAGATCACCGCCGCCTTCGTGGCGCTGGAGCAAAGCCAGACGCAGGGGCCGATGTCGGATCGCGCGCCGGGCCGCTTCGAGGTGACGCCCACGAAGCGCACCGGGGATGATGGCGAGGATGCGGGCGGCGGGCGCATGTGCGTGATGCGCGACGGCCGGGTGTTCGAGAAGGTCGGCGTCAACGTCTCGACCGTTTACGGCACGCTGGGGCAGGCGGCGCAGGCCTCGATGGCCGCGCGCGGCGTGCCGGGGATCGAAGAGGACCCGCGCTTCTGGGCCGCGGGCATCAGCCTCGTTGCGCATATGCAGAACCCGCACGCCCCGGCGGTGCACATGAACACGCGGATGTTCTGGACGCCGGGTGCTTGGTGGTTCGGCGGCGGCGCGGACCTCAACCCCTGCATCGAATACGCCGAGGACACGGCGCATTTCCACGATACGCTGAAGGCCCATCTCGACCCGCACGGGGCCGATCTTTACCCGAGCCTCAAGGCCTGGGCCGACGAGTATTTCTACATCCCGCACCGCAAGCGCGCCCGCGGCGTCGGCGGCGTTTTCATGGACGATCGCTGCACGGGCGACTGGCGCGCCGATTTCGCCCTGACGCAGGACATCGGCCGCGCCTTCCTGCCCGCATGGCTGCCGTTGGCGGAAAAACGGCGCGGCATGGCATGGGACGAGGCGGACAAGGACGCGCAGCTGCGCCACCGCGGGCTCTATGCCGAGTACAATCTCGTCTATGACCGCGGCACCAAGTTCGGGCTGGCCACCGGGCACGACCCCGACGCCGTGCTGATGAGCCTGCCGCCGCTGGCGAAATGGGCCTGATCTTCCAAGGGCTTTGACCGCTCGCCCGCGCCCGTGTCAGATGGGCGCGGGGAGGATCGCGGCATGGTGAGACACGAGAGCGACGCGCGGCGCGAGATGAGCTCGGCCGAGATCGGCGCGCTGGCGCATCTGTGGCGTGGCGAGGTCTACCGCTCGACCATCTGGCGCACCCGGCTCGACACCACCACCAACTGGGCGGTGGTGACGCTGGGCATCGCGCTGTCGATCGCCTTCGCCTCGCGCGAGGCCTCGCCGCTGCCGCTCGTGCTCGTCGGCATCCTGATCCTGTTCTTCCTGATGCTGGAGGCGCGGCGCTACCGCTACTTCAACGTCTGGCGCGCGCGCTGCCGCTGGATGGAGACGCATTTCTACGCGCCGATGCTGCAGGACGGCAATCTGCGGCTCGGGGAGGGCTGGCAGCGCGAGCTGGCCGAGGATTACTGGGTGCCGCGCTACCACGTCTCGTTCCGGGTCTCGGTCGGGCGGCGCATCAGGCGCAATTACCTGTGGATCCTGCTGATTCAGGCGGCGGCCTATATCGGCAAGCTGATCGTGCATCCGACGCCGGTCGAGAATCTCGAGATGTTCGTGGACCGCGCCGACATCGGTCCGGTGCCGGGGCTGATCGTGCTGGCGGCGGGGGCCTTTTACGTCCTCGCTTGGTCCGGCTGGGCGCTGCAGAGCTGGCACCACGACCGGCGACGCTGGGGGTCGACCCAGCGCCCCTCCGGCATGGGTTAGCGCGCCTCGCGCAGCGTCTCGATCATCAGCGCCACGTTCTCGGGGTCGGCATCGGGTGTGATGCCGTGGCCGAGGTTGAACACATGCGGGCCTTTCGAAAAGGCATCGCGGATGCGCCGGGTCTCGTCGATCAGCGCCTGCCCGCCGGTCACCATGTGCCGGCTGGCAAGGTTGCCCTGCACGCAGGCGATGGGTTGCACATGCTCGGCCGCCCATTCGGGGCTCACCGCGTCGTCGATGGCGATGCAGTCCGCCCCGATGGCGCGCGCGGCATCGGCAAAGCGTTCGCCCGCGCCGCGCGGAAAGGCGATGACCGGCAGGCCGGGGTGGCGCGCCTTCAGCTCTCGGGTGATCCGCGCCATGGGCGCTATGGAGTAGCGGTCGAGGTCGTCGCCCCTGAGCGATCCGGCCCAGCTGTCGAAGAGCTTGACCACCTCGGCCCCGGCGGCGACCTGCGCGGAAAGATATTCGATCGTCGCTTGCGTGATCCGCTCGATCAACGCCTCGAACTCAGGCCGGTTCTCGTCTTTGAGCGCATGGGCCGGGCCCTGGTCGGGCGTGCCGCGCCCGGCGATCATGTAGGTGGCCACGGTCCACGGCGCTCCGGCGAAACCGATCAGCGTCGTCTCCGAGGGCAGCTCGCGCGCGAGGATCTTCACCGTCTCGTAGACCGGGGCGAGATGCTCGTGGATTGCATCGGCGGGCTTCAGGGCGGCGACGCCGCCCTTTTCCGTGACCGGCGACAGGCGCGGCCCCTCGCCGGTGACGAACCACAGATCGAGGCCCAGCGCCTGCGGCACCAGCAGGATGTCGGCAAACAGGATCGAGGCATCGAAGCCGTAGCGGCGGATCGGCTGCAGCGTCACCTCGGCGGCGAGATCGGGATTGTAGCACAGCGACAGGAAATCGCCCGCCTTGGCCCGCGTCGCGCGGTATTCCGGCAGGTAACGCCCGGCCTGCCGCATCATCCAGATCGGCGGCACGGGCAGGGTCTCGCCGGCGAGGGCGCGCAGCAGAAGCTTCGACGGGGGGGTGGGGGCAATGCTCATGCATCCTCGTCCCGCTCCGGGCGCGCAAAGTCAAGCCGGGCGGGGGCGCGGCGGGCTGTCGCGGTTGCCGCGCGCGCGGCCCGCGCGTAGAGACGGGGGCATGACCCATGCTCTTCCCACCCCCGCCCAACCGCTTCGCATCGGCACCCGCGGCTCGCCGCTGGCGCTGGCGCAGGCCAACGAGACCCGCGCGCTTCTGGGCCGGGCCTGGGACCTGCCGTCCGAGGCCTTCGAGGTGGTGATCATCCGCACCACCGGCGACAGGGTGATCGACCGCCCGCTGAGCCAGATCGGCGGCAAGGGGCTGTTCACCAAGGAGATCGAGGACGCGCTGCTTGATGAAAGCATCGACATCGCGGTGCATTCGATGAAGGACATGCCGGTCGCGCAGCCCGAGGGGCTGGTGCTCGATGGCTATCTGGAGCGCGAGGACCCGCGCGATGCCTTCGTCAGCCTCAAGCACGCCGCGATCCCCGACCTGCCCGAGGGCGCCACCGTCGGCACCTCGAGCCTGCGCCGCAAGTCGCAGATCCTCGCCCGGCGGCCCGACCTGCGCGTGGTCGAGTTTCGCGGCAACGTCCAGACCCGGCTCAGGAAGCTCGGCGATGAGGTGGCCGAGGCGACCTTTCTTGCCATGGCGGGGCTGAACCGGCTGCGCATGATCGGCGAGGTGCCGGCGACGGCCATCGGCGAGGACGAGATGCTGCCCGCCATCGCCCAGGGCGCGATCGGCATCGAGCGGCGTGCGGGCGACAGCCGCGTGGCGGCGCTTCTGGAGCCGATCCACCACGAGGCGACGGCGCAGCGGCTCGCGGCCGAGCGCGCCTTTCTCGCGGCGCTCGACGGTTCCTGCCAGACGCCGATCGCGGGGCTGGCGGAGCTGTCGGGCGGGCGCTTGCGCTTTCGCGGCGAGATCCTGCGCCCCGACGGCACGGAGGTGCTGTCGGAGGCGGGCGATTGCGCCATCGCCGACGGCGCGGGCTTGGGCCGCGAACTGGGCGAGGCGCTGCGCCGCATCGCGGGGCCCGGCTTCTTCACGCTCTGAGAGACGCCGCGCGCCGTGGCGCGCGGCCTCCGGTTCACTCCATCGACATGCTCATGTCGGCATCGGTGGTGAAGAGGTAGTTGTCGCCCGCGTTCTGGTGGCAGGCAATGCAGCCGGCCTCGGCGTTCTTGCCCACCAGACCGGCCAGCGACATGCCGCCGGGGTTCTGATCGAGCGAGCCGTCGGGCAGGTACTTGGCGTAGAACCAGTTGCCCGTCTCCTCGTCATATCCCGCCTCGCGCATGAACATCACCGTCACCGCGCCCAGATGCTCGCCGGGCGCGCCCAGCACCTCGTCCACCGTCACCCCCTCGGGGCCGTAGTTGCGCTTGACCACCAGCGCGCCCTCGTGGCCGTCGATCGTGGCGCTGGAATAGAAGGTCTCGAGCATCATCCCGTGCGGGTCGGTGCCCGGATAGGGGAACGACATGATCGCGCCATCGCCCGCGAGGTTCTGCTCGACCATCGCTTGCCAGAGCTTGTCGGCATAGGCCTGGTCCTCCTCGCCGCCGAACATCGGCGCATCCTGCGCCACCACCGCGCCGGCAAGGCCGAGCACCGCCGCTGCCGTGATCCCAAACTTGATCGCCATCGTTACCTCCCTGAATGTCTATGACTTCAGCCTACGCGCAGCAGGGGCCACCGCGGGGTCACGTCGCCTCACGACTGCGCGACGCGTTGTAACGATCGGACACGCGGCGGTGACAGCCATGGCCGGAAAATCGTGCTAGCATGGCCCCATCCGGACGACCCCGCCGCGGCGCGTCCGGTTCTGGCGGGGCCGTCCCATTGCGATCAGGGAGGACGGCACCATGGGCAAGACTGCGACCGACAGGACCATCGGCAATCCGCTCAGCTGGGCGGGGCGCGTCGTCGGCACGGGGACGCATCACCTGGGCGAGGGCGCGCGCGAAACGGTCGGGCGCGATACCGCGCCGATCGTGCTGCGCGAGATCGGCACGCGCGACCTGCGCGCGGCGTTGCGCGCGGGCATCGAGGATTTCAAGGCATTCCGCTCCGACGTGATCTTTCTTTGCGTCGTCTACCCGCTGGCCGGACTGCTGCTGATCCGCTTCGCCATGAACGAGGCGCTGCTGCCGCTGCTGGTGCCGCTGATCACCGGCTTCGCGCTGTTGGGGCCGGTGGCCGCGGTCGGGCTCTACGAGATGAGCCGCAGGCGCGAGGCGGGCGAACGTCCGAGCTGGGCCGCAGCCTTCAAGGTGATCGAGGCGCCCTCGGCCGTGGCGATCCTGACCCTGGGCCTCGCCCTGCTCGGGATCTTCGTGGCCTGGATGCTGGCGGCCTGGATCATCTACGCCGTCACGCTCGGCCCCGAGCCGCCGGTGTCGATCGGGGCTTTCGTCTCCGACACGCTGACCACGGCGCCGGGCTGGGCGATGATCGCCGTGGGCACCGGCGTGGGCTTCGTGCTCGCGGTCGCGGTGCTGGCGATCGGGGTGATCTCCTTTCCGCTGCTGCTCGACCGGCACGTCGGCGTGCGCCGCGCGGTGCGGGCCTCGGTCCGGCTGGCGCGCGAGAACCCGCGCACCATCGCGATCTGGGGCGCGATCGTGGCCATCGGCCTTGGCCTCGGCATGGCGACGCTGATGATCGGGCTGATCTTCGTCCTGCCGGTGCTGGGCCACGCGACCTGGCATCTCTATCGCCGCGCGGTCGAAGCGGCCTGACAGGGGCGGGCGCGGGCCACGGGGCCAGCGCCGCTCAGGCCCCGAGGATCGCCACCGCCTCGAAGGGGCGCAGCGTGACCTCGCCTTCGAGCGCCTCGCGCCCCGGGTGGTTGGCGCTGATCGCCCGCCCCGAAATGGCGAGGCCCTCGGGCACCTCGACCGTCACCTCCTCCCCGGTGAAGTTGGCCAGCACCGAGATTTGCGCCCCGCCGAGGCGGCGGGCATAAGCCATGAGCTTGGGGTGATCTTCGAGATAGGGGGTGAAATCCCCGTGCCGCATCACCGCCAGCTCGCGCCGGAGCCGCGCCAGCTCGCGGTAATGGGCAATGATGCCGTCCGGATCGGCGTGGTCGGCGGCGACGTTGATCGTCGCATGGTTGGGGTTCACCTCGATCCATGGCTCGCCGGTGGTGAATCCGGCCTGAGGTCCCGCGTCCCATTGCATCGGCGTGCGCGCATTGTCGCGGCCGTTGGAGTTGGCGCCGGCGAGAAAATCTCCCGGCGTGACGCCGGCGGCGGTCTGGATGCGGTGAAAGTTCAGCGTCTCGATGTCGCGGAACTGGCTGATGTCGGTGAAGCGGATGTTGGTCATGCCGATCTCCTCGCCCTGGTAGATGTAGGGCGTGCCCTTCATCATGTGCATCACCGTGGCGAGCATCTTGGCCGAGACCACGCGAAACCGCCCGTCATCGCCGTATTTCGACACCGCGCGCGGCAGGTCGTGGTTGCTCCAGAACAGCGAATTCCAGCCGTCCTCCGCAAGCGCCAGTTGCCACTTTGTCAGCACCTTCTTGAAGCCGACGAGATCGAAGGGCTTGGGCCGCCACTTGCCATGCGCCTCGTCCCAGCCCTGCACGATATGGGCGAACTGGAACACCATCGACAGCTCGCCCGCCTCCCGACCCGAGTATTTCAGCGCGGCTTCGGTGGTGGCGCTCCAGGCCTCGCCCACGGTGACGACGTCGCGGCCTTTCAGCGTGGCGTCGTGCATCTCGCGGATGAAGCGGTGCAGATCCGGCCCGTCGGCGGTGATGCCGGCGTCGGGGTCCTTGCCGATCAGGTCGATCACATCCATCCGGAACCCCGCGACGCCCCGGTCGAGCCACCAGTTCATCATCTCGTAGATGGCGCGGCGCAGCTCGGGGTTCTGCCAGTTCAGATCGGGCTGCTTGCGGTCGAAGAGGTGCAGGTAATACTGCCCCGTGCGCTCGTCATAGCTCCAGGCCGGGCCGCCGAAGTTCGATTGCAGATCGTTGGGCGCGCCGCCATCCGGGGCCGGGTCGCGCCAGACGTAGTAATCGCGCAAGGGGTTGTCGCGGCTCTTGCGCGCCTCGCGGAACCAGTCGTGCTCGTCGGAGGAATGATTGACCACGAGGTCCATGACGATGCCGATGCCGCGCGCTCTGGCTTCCGCGATCAGCCGGTCCATGTCGGCGAGCGTGCCGAATTCGGGCGCGATGTCGCGGTAGTCCGAGATGTCGTAGCCATTGTCGGCCATCGGGCTGCGATAGACCGGCGACAGCCAGACGAAGCCCACCCCGAGATCGGCGAGGTAGTCGAGCTTGGAGATGATGCCGGGAATGTCGCCGATCCCGTCGCCATCGCTGTCGCAAAAGCTGCGCGGGTAGATCTGGTAGGCGGTGGCGCTCTGCCACCAGGGGGCGGGGTCGGTCATCGGGGCGGTCCTTGGCTGCTCCCATCCACCCTCGTCACCGGCAGGGCCGGGCGCAAGCCCCCGGCGAAGGGAGCCCGAACGCTCCACGTGAAACCATCGCCGTCCTGGGTCGGGCGGTGCGCATTGCGGCCCCGCCGGGGCGGGGCTAGCGTGCCGCCCGAAGTCATCGGGGAGGGACGTGATGGGCGAGGGAACGACGCAGGCGCCGCTGGCGGGGCTGAAGGTGGTGGAGCTGGCGCGCATCCTCGCGGGGCCATGGGCCGGGCAGGTGCTTGCCGATCTGGGCGCCGAGGTGATCAAGGTCGAGGCGCCCGAGGGCGACGACACCCGCCGCTGGGGCCCGCCTTGGATCGAGGTCGAGGGCGACCGCTCGGCCGCCTATTTCCACGGCTGCAACCGCGGCAAGAAGAGCGTCACCGCCGATTTCCGCACGCCCGAGGGGCTGGCGCTGACCCGCGCGCTGATCAAGGGCGCCGACGTGGTGATCGAGAACTTCAAGGTTGGCGGGCTGGCCAGATACGGGCTCGATTACGACAGCCTCAAGGAGGAGAACCCGAGGCTGGTCTATTGTTCGATCACCGGCTTCGGGCAGGACGGGCCCTATGCGAACCGCGCAGGCTACGATTTCCTCATCCAGGGCATGTCGGGGATCATGGATCTGACCGGCGACCCGGAGGGCCAGCCGCAGAAGATCGGCGTCGCCTTCACCGACATCTTCACCGGGCTCTATTCGGTCATCGCGATCCAGGCGGCGCTCGCCGCGCGGGAGACGACGGGACGGGGCCAGCATATCGACATGGCGCTGATGGATTGCGCCACCGGCGTGCTGGCCAACCAGGCGATGAATTTCCTCGCCACCGGCGTGGCGCCGCGCCGTCTGGGCAACGCCCATCCCAACATCGCGCCCTACCAGGTGTTTTCCGCCTCGGACGGCGACCTGATCCTCGCCGTGGGCAATGACGGGCAGTTCGCCCGCGCCTGCGGCGTGCTAGGTCTGCCCGAATTGCCCGACGATCCGCGCTTTGCCACCAACGGCGCGCGCGTGGCCAACCGCGCGGCGCTGACCGGGGCGCTGGGCACGGCCTTCGCCGCCTGGGGCCGCGACGCGGTGCTGGCGGCGCTCGAGGCCGCGACCGTGCCCGCCGGGCCGATCAACCGCGTCGATCAGGTCTTCGACGATCCGCAGGTCATCGCGCGGGGCCTGCGCATCGATCCCCAGGGCGTGCCCGGCCTGCGCAGCCCGATGCGGTTTTCCGACAGCCCGCTCGCGCTCGACCGCCGCGCGCCGCGTTTGGGCGAGCATGACGCGCAAGGCACGCCCGGCGAGGATTCCGAATGGCAAGGCTGGCGCGCGGCGCGAAGCGAGGGCTAGATCGAAAGACCCCATTTCGGAGAGCCGCGATGCGCGCCCTGACCCTCGGCCTGTTTCTCGGCTTGTTCCCCGCACTTGCGGCCCCCGCTTTGGCCGAGACGCTGGGCTGGGGGCGGATTTTTTCCAACGACTACATGGGCGACGGCCACGACCGCTGGCGCTCGGGCTCCTTCGCGCTGAGCCATGTCTCGGGGGCGGGCTGGGACGGCGCGCCGCCCGCGCTGCCCGATGCGCTGGTCGAGCTGCGGTTTCGCACCGAGATCATCGCCCCCGCCCGCACCCGGGACGGGCGCGACGACCGGCCCTATGTCGGGCTGCTGGCGGGCGGCGCCTTCCTGCACCAGTCGTTCGGCCCTGTCGAGACCGCGACGGGGGGCGAGATCATCGCCATCGGCCCCTCGACCAAGCTCTCGGCCTTCCAGGAGCGCGCGCATGAGGTCATGGGCTTCGATGAGCCGCGCGGGACGGAGCGGCAGTTGGACGACGCGCTGCAGCTGCAGCTGCGCCATGAGGCGGCGCTGCCGCTGCGGCCAATGGCGCGGCTGACGCTGCGCCCCTTCCTCGCCGCCGAAGCCGGGGCGGAGGAGATGCTGCGCGCCGGGGTCGACGCGATCTGGGGCGGGATCGGCCACACCGACCTGTGGCTACGCGATCCGGTGACCGGCCAGCCCTACCGCGGCATCGAGGCGGAGGCGACCGGCCTCGCGCTCACCGTGGGGGCCGATGCGGCCTGGGTGGAGGACAGCGTCTTCCTGCCCGGGCGCGAGGCGCGCGACCGCCGCCGCGCCCGGATCGGCCTGCACTGGCAGTCGGGCCCCGAAGTGCGGCTGTTCTACGGGCTGACATGGCTGTCGGAGGAGTTCGACGGCCAGTATGACAGTCAGGTGCTGGGCGCGCTGAAGCTCGAATTCGGCCACTAGGGCGGGGCGGTTGACTCCGGCCCGCCGGGCTGTATAAGCCGCCCGTCCCGGGGCCTCGTGTCCCGGGTCTTTCATTGGTGTTGGCGGACCCCGCGAGGGGATCCCTGTCGGGAGGCGGCGCATGCCGTCCCAGAGGACAACGCCCTTCGACACATGGTCCCCCAAGGGGCCGACAGAAGGAGATCAGAGAGTGACCAAACGCACCTCTGCCAAGTACAAGATCGACCGCCGCATGGGCGAAAACATCTGGGGCCGTCCGAAGTCCCCGGTGAACCGCCGCGAATACGGCCCCGGCCAGCACGGCCAGCGTCGCAAGCAGAAGCTGTCGGATTTCGGCATCCAGCTGCGCGCCAAGCAGAAGCTCAAGGGCTACTACGGCGACCTGACCGAAAAGCAGTTCCGCCGCATCTACGGCGAAGCAGAGCGCGTCAAGGGCGACACCGGTGAGAACCTGATCGGCCTGCTCGAGCGCCGCCTCGACGCCGTCGTGTACCGCGCCAAGTTCGTGCCGACCGTCTTCGCCGCCCGCCAGTTCGTGAACCACGGCCACGTGACCGTGAACGGCAAGCGCGTGAACATCCCCTCCTACCGCGTCAAGGAAGGCGACGTCATCGCCGTCCGCGACAAGTCCAAGCAGCTCGCCGTGGTTCTGGAAGCCGTCCAGCTGCCCGAGCGCGACACGCCGGACTACCTTGAGGTGGACCACTCCAAGATGACCGCGACCTTCGTGCGCACCCCGGCGCTGGGCGACGTGCCCTACCCGGTGATGATGGAGCCCAACCTCGTCGTCGAATTCTACGCCAAGAACTGATCCGAAAACGGATCGAGGGGCATCGGGGCCGCGCGGGAGACCGCGCGGCCCTTTTCTTTGCCCCGTTCAGGCTTCGAGCCGCCCCAGCCTGCGCTTTCCAGCCCAGTCGCCCAGCGCGGCAAAGCGCGCGGCCGAGCCCTCGGGCAGGTCGAGCTGCGGCAGGTCCATGATCAGGTCCCAAAACCGCCGCTCGGCCTCGGGGCCCTGCGCCATCGCCTCGCGCGCCATCCGCACCAAAGCCTCGGGCAGCCGCCGCTGCGGCCAGCCGTGGCTGTAATAGAGCGCGAAGGGAGCCGAGTTCAGCCCCGCCACCACCTCGGCCAGCCGGTCGAAGAGCTGCGTCACGTCGGCCCCCTCGGGCAAGCTGTGCAGCAGCGCGGCAAAGGTGCGCCCCTGCTGCACCGTCTGCACGGTCGAGAGGATGAAGCTTACCGCCAGCGTCAGCACCACCATGCCGTTGACCGCCGCCGCCACCTCGGTCGCGTTCCAGAAGGTGTTGCCGGGCCGGGTGATCGCGCCGCCCAGCGTCGAAAGCAGGTGACCGGCATGGGCGGCCGCGTCCCAGAACCCGGCCTCCGCGGCCGATTGCGTCAGGATCACCGCCTTGCGCGGCGCGGAGAGAAACACATGGGTCCAGCCCAGTGCGGTGCCCAGGATCCAGAAGGTGGCGACGGTGCACATCACGATCACCCCGCTGATCCGGGCCAGCATCCGGGCCGGGCGGTGCTTGGTCGCTTGGCGCAGGAGCGCGAAGACCCCGCGCGCGATCCTGTCCGACAGGATCACCCGCGGCGCCGCCCCGATGGTGGCGAGCAGGAAATCCAGCGAGACGATGGTGAGAATCGCGAGGCCGAGGGCAAGGTGCAGAGGTTCTTCCATGCGGCATGACATAGGGGCGATGGCCCGATGGGCGAGGGGCCGGGACGCGATGCGCGCTTGCCGCTGGAAACCGCGCCCGCCCACGGCTATGCAGGCCGCGTCGACAGGAGCGCAGAGAATGAGCATCACCCCGCAGCCCGGCATCATGGACATCGCCCTTTACGTGGGCGGGCAGAGCAAGCTGGAGGGTCATGCGAGCCCGCTGAAGCTCTCGTCCAACGAGAACCCCTACGGCCCCTCACCGCAGGCGCTTTCCGCGCTGCAGCGCTCCGCCGCGACGCTGCACCGCTACCCCTCGACCGATCACGCCGAGCTGCGCGCCGCCATCGCCCGTGTCCACGATCTCGATGCCGATCGCATCATCTGCGGCGTGGGCTCCGACGAGGTGCTGCAGTTCATCGCCCAATGCTACGCCGGCCCGGGCGACGAGGTGATCCACACCGAGCACGGCTTTGCAATGTACCCGATCCTCGCCCGCGCCGCCGGGGCGACGCCCATCGAGGTGGCCGAGCGCGAACGCCGCGTCGATGTCGACGCGATCCTCGCCGCCTGCACCGAAGCCACCCGCATCATCTACCTCACCAACCCCGGCAATCCGACCGGCACGATGATCCCGCTCTCGGAGATCGCGCGGCTGGCCGATGCGATCCCCGATCAGGTGATCCTCGTGCTCGACGGCGCCTATGTGGAGTTCGCCGAAGGCTATGACGGCGGGGCCTCCTTGGTCGAGGCGCGGGGCAACGTGGTGATGACGCGCACCTTCTCCAAGATCCACGGGCTTGGCGGGCTCAGGATCGGCTGGGGCTACGCCCCGCGCGAGATCGTCGATGTCCTCAACCGCGTGCGCCAGCCCTTCAACCTGTCGAACACGCAGCTCGCCGTGGCCGAGGCCGCGATCCGCGACACCGGCTTCACCGAGCATTGCCGCGCCGAGAATGCGCGGCTGCGTGTCTGGATGCGCGAACGGCTCCTGGCGCTCGGCATCGCCTGCGACGAGAGCCATGCCAACTACGTGCTGGCGCGCTTTGCGGATGAGGCCGAGGCCGCGGCCTGCGACGCGGCGCTGCGCGAGGAGGGCATCCTCGTGCGCCGGGTCGGCGGCTACGGCTTTCCCGAGGGGCTCCGCATCACCGTGGGCGACGAGCCGGGCTGCAAGCGCGTGATCGACGCCATCGCCCGCTTCAGGGGCGCGGCATGAGCGCGCCCATCTATGGCCGCGTGGCGCTGATCGGTCTGGGGCTCATCGCCTCCTCCATGGCCCATGCGATGCGGCGCGCAAATCTCGCGGGCGAGATCACCGGCCATGCCCGTTCGGCCGCGACGCGCGAGACGGCGGCCGAGATCGGCCTCGTCGACCGGGTCTGCGACACGGCGGCCGAGGCGGCCGACGGCGCCGATCTCGTCGTGCTTTGCGTGCCCGTGGGCGCGATGGAGGCCGTGGCGCGCGAGATCGCGCCGGTGCTGAAGCCCGGCGCCACCGTCTCGGACGTGGGATCGGTCAAGAGGGCGGTGATCGAGGCGGTGGCCCCCCACATCCCCGAGGGCGTGCATTTCATCCCCGCCCACCCTTTGGCGGGAACCGAGCATTCGGGGCCGCGCGCGGGCTTTGCCGAGCTGTTCGACAACCGCTGGTGCCTGATCGTGCCGGTCGAGAACAGCGACGCGGCCGCCACCGCCCGGCTTTCGGCGCTGTGGGAGGGGATGGGCGCGCATGTCGACGTGATGGACGCCGATCACCACGACCTCGTATTGGCGGTGACGAGCCATACGCCGCACCTCATCGCCTACACCATGGTGGGCGTCGCCGACGACCTGCGCCGGGTGACCGACAGCGAGGTCATCAAGTATTCCGCCGCAGGTTTTCGCGACTTCACCCGCATCGCGGCCTCGGACCCGACCATGTGGCGCGACGTATTCCTCACCAACAAGGAAGCGACGCTGGAGATCCTCGGCCGCTTCACCGAGGAGCTGTTCGCCCTGCAACGCGCGATCCGCACCGGCGACGGCGATCACCTGCACGACTATTTCACCCGCACCCGCGCGATCCGCCGCGGCATCATCGAGGCGGGGCAGGACACCGCCGCCCCGGATTTCGGACGCGGCGCCGCCTCCGCGCGCAAGGAGGGTTAGCGCAGCCGGGGCGCCTCTCCCAGCGGGATGAAGCCCAGCCGCATCTGGCCGTCGGCAAAGCCGATCGGCGCGGTGAGCACGCCGTCATCGGCCATGCCGCCCAGCGCCCCGCGCAACAGCGAGGACTCTGCAATCGGCACGCCCGCCCGGGCGGCGAGGTCGAGCAGCAGCTCCCAGCCGGTGATCCGCAGCACCAGCTCTCCCACCGGGAAGCCCTGCGCATCGACCGAGAGCGTGCCATCGCCCTCAACCGAGACCGCGTCCCACTCGACGGCGAGGCTGTCGACCGCGACCTGTTCGAGCGTCGCGGGCGCCCCCGAGAGCGCCAGCGGCGTGCCGAAGGTGAGATCGGCGTCGATCACCGCCCGGTCGATCTCGGCGGGCAGGGCGGTGCCGAGACCCCAGCTTGCGGGCAGGGCGACGCCGTCGAGCCGCGCATAGGCGTCGTAGCCGCGCGCGGCGCCATTGGGGCGCAGCGCGGCCAGCAGCCTCTCCACGCCGCTCTCCCAGCCGAGCGAAGAGACGATCCGCAGGTCGGCGGCCTCGGCGGTGAACTCGGTCACCGGCAGCGTCTCGCCGATCTCCACGGCACCCGAGGCGCGCGGCCCGGTGACGGTGATGTCGAGATCCTGCCCGGGAATGCTGACGCGGTGGGTCTCGTCGGCGGCGAGGATCAGCCGGCCTGGCTGATAGCTTTGCGCCACGAGCCGCATTCGCGGGCTCTGCCAGCCGAAGGTGCCGTCGGGCGAGACCAGTTCGAGATCGCGCAGGTCGAGATCGAAGCGGTAGGGAAAGCCGCCCGTGCCGTCGGTCTGGTACTCGACGCGCCAACCCGCGGCGCGCAGCTCTTCGGTCAGCTCGGCCAGCCGCGCATCGACGGCGCGGCTGCCCCAGACCCACCAGCCGCCGAAGGCCAGCGCGGCGAGCGCCACGAAGATGAGGATGAAACGCATGGATCTGGCCCTTTCGCCCGCTGAGGATCGGGTATCTACAGGGGCCCAGCTAGGAGGACCAGCATGACCGACCAGACCGCGCTTTGGGTTTTCGGCTACGGATCGCTTTTGTGGAACCCCGGTTTCACGCCAGAAGAGGTGGTGGTGGCCCGCCTCGACGGCTGGCACCGCAGCTTTTGCATGTCGTCGATCCACCACCGCGGCTCGCCCGAGACGCCGGGCCTCGTGCTGGCGCTCGACCGCGCGCCGGGTGCCGTCTGCACCGGCCTGGCGCTGCGCGCGCCCGAGGCCGAGCGCGAAAGGGTCATCGCCATGTTGCGCGAACGCGAGCTGGTCTCGGCGGCCTATCTCGAAACGCATCAGCCGCTCGCGCTCACCGACGGGCGGGTGGTCGAGGCGCTGACCTACGTCATTGACCCCGAGCACGAGCAATACGTTGCCCTCGATCTCGAGGCGCAGGCGCGCCGCATTGCGGGCGCCGTCGGCGGGCGCGGGCCCAACGACGAATACCTGTTCAACACCGCGGCGCATCTGACCGAGATGGGCGTGCACGACCCCGATCTCGATTGGCTGGTCGCGCGGGTGAAGGCGCTGCACGCGGGCGGTTGAGAGGCGGCGCCGCCACAGCGCGCCGCGGTGCGGAGAAAGCCCATTGGCCTCCCGCCCCCGCGATCCTTATGGTTCACAGGTCACAACCACGAGGACACCGCCCCGCATGAGGCAGCCAGAGGCGAAACCGCAATTCTCGCAACCGGTCCGGCAGGTCCTGTCGATGCTGCTGGCGCTGGGGCTCGTCGCGGCGGGCATGGTGCTGGGCTGGGGCGTGCTGCGCGGCATCTTCCTGTCGAACCCCTGGCTCAACAGCGCCATCTCGGCCTTCTTCGTGCTGGGCGTGCTGGCCTGCTTCTGGCAGGTGATCGCGCTCATCCGCTCGGTCGTCTGGATCGAGACCTTTGCGCGCCATCCGCAGGGCACGGGCCCCGCGCCGGGGCTCCTGCTACCATTGGCGACGCTGCTGCGCTCGCGCGGCCTGCGGCGGCACATCTCGCCCGACAGCGCCCGCTCGATCCTCGAATCGGTGGCCCAGCGCATCGACGAGGAGCGCGAGATCACGCGCTACCTCAGCAACACGCTGATCTTTCTCGGCCTGCTCGGCACCTTCTACGGCCTCGCCACCACCGTGCCGGCGCTGGTCGACACGATCCGCTCGCTCGGCCCCGAGGAGGGCGAAAGCGGCGCGGCGGTGTTCGACCGGCTGCAATCGGGGCTGGAGACGCAGCTCGGCGGCATGGGCACGGCCTTTTCCTCCTCGCTTCTGGGTCTCGCGGGCTCGCTCGTCGTCGGGCTCCTGGAGCTCTTTGCCACCCATGGCCAGAATCGCTTCTACCGCGAGCTGGAAGAATGGCTCTCGACCATCACCCGGCTGGGCTATGCCTCGGGTGAGGATCAGCCCGGGGCGGCGGGGGCCGATGCCGGGGTGCTGGCGCAGATGGTCGAGCAGCTGGGCGCGCAGCTCGAGGGGCTGGGGGCCGCGATCGGCGCGACGCAGGCGGCCCGCCGCGATCAGGAGGCGCGGATCGACAGGCTGACCGAGACGCTGTCGCGGATCGCCGAGCGGATGGACCCCGAAGCCGAGCGCGCGGCGCTGGAGCGCATCGCCGAGGGGCAGGCCGAGGTGCATGAGGCGCTGATCCGCGCCGCCGAGGGCGGCAATGACAGCGAGACGCGGATGCGGCTGAGGAACATGGACGTGCAGCTTCTGCGCATCCTCGAAGAAATCTCGGCCGGGCGGCAGGACATGCTCGCCGAGCTGCGCGTCGATCTTGCCAGCCTGGGCCGGGCGCTGCGCCAGGGCGGCGGGGCCGGTGCCTCGGGCACGCTGCGCGCCATGCGCGACCGCCCGGACCGCTGATCCATGGGCCTCAAGCGCCGCAGCTCCAACCGTTTCCAGGCCGCGATCTGGCCCGGTTTCGTCGATGCGATGACCGGGTTGCTGCTGGTGCTGATGTTCGTGCTGACGGTCTTCACCGTCATGCAGTTCGCGCTGCGCGACACCATCACCGGGCAGGCCGACGAGCTCGACGCGCTGGGCGGCGAGATCGAGCGGCTCAGCCGCGCGCTGGGGCTGGAGCGCGCGCGCGGCGTTGATCTCGAATCCGAGATCGGCAGCCTTGGCGCGCAGCTGGCCGAGGCGCGGGACCTGGCCGAGGCGCGAGCGGGCCGGATCGAGAGCCTGACCGAGGAGCGCGCGGCGCAGGACCGTGCGCTCGACGCCGCGCGCAGCCGGATCGGCGAGGCCGAGGACCGCATCGCGT
>NZ_JAMYXC010000200.1 GCF_024159025.1 Limimaricola litoreus | reverse complement strand
GGCGGCCGCGGCTGGTCACGGCCCGGCGGCGGGCGAGCTATCCCGAGGGCTACGAGATCGCGGCGCTGGGCACCTGGCCCGCCGCGCGGCCCGGGGCCTGCCCTCGGAGCGGGGCGCTCAGCCGGGAAGATCGCGGGTCAGCAGCGCGCTGAAGCGCCGCAGGGCCATGGTGGGCGCCGCCTCCTTGCGGGTCATCAGCCCGTAGGGCGCGACCGACAGGCCGAGATCCAGCGGCAGCATCGTGCAGGCCTCCGTCGCGAACTCCGAAGCCACCGCGCGGGCCAGCGGGGCGATGGCGTTGCTGCGCTGCACCAGCGCCAGTGTCAGCAGCACCGACGAGGTGGTGACCCGGCGCATGGGCGCGCGCAGGCCGCGCCGGGCGAGCTGGTCGATCACCGTGTCGTGCAGGATCGTGCCCGCCTCGGGCAGCACCCAGTCATGCTCCATCAGCGCCTCGGGCGCGGGCGACGCCTGGGCGAGCAGCCGGTGCCCGCGCCGGACCACGAGCGCCACCGGCTCCTCGCCGATGGGTCGCAGGTCGAACAGCTCGGGCGGATGATCGCGCGGCAGGCGGGCAAGGGCGAGATCGATCCGCCCCTCGGCCAGCGCCTCGCCCAGCACCTCGGAATTGGCGATCTCGACGTGAACGCGCAGCCCCGGCATTTCCAGCCGGGCGCTGCGCAGCGCGGGCAGCACGCGCTCCATGGCCGCCCCCGTCACCGCACCCACCCGCAGGTCGCCCGAGAGCCCGCCGCTTATTTCGCCCAGCTCGCGCTCGGCATCCGACAGCTCGTTGAGCACCCGCCGGGCCCGCTGCGCCAGCGCCCGGCCTTCCGGGGTAAGGCGGATGCCGCGCCCATCGCGCATGCGCAGGGCGCAGCCGGTGATCCGCTCGGCCTCGGACAAGAGCCGCGAGGCGGCGGGTTGCGCGATGCCCAGCGTCGCGGCCGCGGCGCCCAGCCCTTCGTCATGGTTGAGCAAGGCAAGCAGCCGCAGATGGCTGAGCTTGAGGCCGCGGCGCAGGAAGGTCTCGGCCATGCATACCCGTTTCGTCATGAGATGATCACGACCGATTATTTGAATGATATGGGCGGGCTTGCCAAGCTCCGCGCGAACCGGGGGCAGGGTGGCGCGGGGCGGATGGCCTCGGTGCTGCCCGACGCTGTCAGACCGTTCGGGGGGTGGAAGCCATGCTGTTGTCGCAGATCAGGACCGAAACCGGCACCGCCGTCGTGGCGCGCGACGGGACGGAGGCGGCCATCGTCGAGGGCGCCACCTCGACCTATGCGCTGGCCTGCGAGGCGATCGAGACCGGGCGCGGCATCGCCCAAGTGATCGCCGCGCATGGGCTGGGGGCGGCGGTCGATCTGGTGGGGCTCGCCGCCGAGGGCCGCCTCATGCTGCCGATCCATCACCCTGATCCGGGTCACATGCACCTGACCGGCACCGGGCTGACGCATCTGGGGTCGGCGGCGACGCGCGATGCGATGCACACAGAGGCCACGCCCGAGACCATGACCGACAGCATGAAGATGTTCCGCATGGGGGTCGAGGGCGGCAGGCCCGAGGTGGGCGGCATCGGCGCGCAGCCCGAATGGTTCTACAAGGGGACCGGCCATTCCGCCGTCGGCCCCGGCGATCCGCTCGTCTCGCCCGGTTTCGCCGAGGATGGCGGCGAGGAGCCCGAGATCGCGGGGATCTACCTCATCGGCCCGGACGGCCAGCCCGCCCGCGTCGGCTGGGCGCTGGCCAACGAGTTCTCGGACCACGTAACCGAGCGGGTGAACTACCTGTGGCTCGCGCATTCCAAGCTGCGCCCGGCGAGCTTCGGCCCCGAGATCCTCGTGGGCGCGCTGCCCGACGACATCCGCGGCACCAGCCGCATCCGCCGCGACGGCGCGGTGATCTGGGAAAAGCCTTTCCTCGCGGGGGAAGCGAACATGTCGCACAGCTTCGCCAACCTCGAACATCACCACTTCAAATACGACATCTTCCGCCAGCCCGGCGATCTGCACCTTCACATGTTCGGCACCGCGACGCTGAGCTTCGGCGACGGCATCCGCACCCAGTCGGGCGATGTTTTCGAAATCGAGGCCGCGCCCTTCGGCCTGCCGCTGCTCAACCCGCTCGCGCAGGCCCCCGACCGGGGCATGGCGCGCGTCACCTCCCTTTGAAAGACATGACATGAGCTTCACCCCCGCCCCCTGGCCCCGCAAGCTGCGTTCGCAGGAATGGTTCGGCGGCACGTCCAAGGACGCGATCTATCACCGCAGCTGGATGAAGAACCAAGGCCTGCCCGCCGACCTTTTCGATGGGCGGCCCGTGGTCGGCATCTGCAACACATGGTCCGAGCTGACGCCCTGCAATGCGCATCTGCGCGATCTCGCCGAGCGGGTGAAGTTCGGCATCTACGAGGCGGGCGGTCTGCCGGTCGAGTTCCCGGTGTTCAGCCCGTCCGAGTCCACCCTGCGCCCCACGGCGATGATGTATCGCAACCTGTGTGCCATGGATGTCGAGGAGGCGATCCGCGGCAAATGCATGGACGGCGTCGTGCTGCTCGCGGGCTGCGACAAGACCACGCCCGCGCTCTTGATGGGCGCGGCGAGCGTCGATCTCCCGGCGATCCTCGTCTCCGGCGGGCCGATGCTCAACGGGCATTTCAGGGGCGAGAAGGTCGGCTCTGGCACGCATCTGTGGCGCTTTTCCGAAGCGGTGAAGGCGGGCGAGATGACGGCGGAGGAATTCGTCGAGGCCGAGGCCTCGATGTCGCGCTCGCCGGGCTCGTGCAACACCATGGGCACGGCAAGCACCATGGCGAGCATGGCCGAGGCGCTCGGCATGGCGCTGTCTGGTAACGCCGCGATCCCGGCGGTCGACAGCCGCCGCCGGGTCATGGCGCATCTCACGGGTCGGCGCATCGTCGACATGGTCAAGGATGACCTGAAACCCTCGGACATCATGACCAAGCCCGCCTTCGAGAACGCGATCCGCACCAATGCCGCGATCGGTGGTTCGACCAACGCGGTGATCCACCTGCTCGCCATCGCCGGGCGCGTCGGCCTCGATCTGACGCTCGACGACTGGGACCGCTGCGGCCGCGACGTGCCGACGGTGGTGAACCTGATGCCCTCGGGCAAGCACCTCATGGAGGAGTTCTTCTACGCGGGCGGCCTGCCTGTCGTCCTCAAGCGGCTGGGCGAGGCGGGGCTGTTGCACCGCGAGGCGCTCACCGTGTCGGGCGGCACGATCTGGGACGAGGTGCGCGAGGTGCGCAACTGGAACGAGGACGTGATCCTTCCCGTCGAGAAGGCGCTGGCCAAGTCGGGCGGCATCGCGGTCCTGAAGGGCAACCTCGCGCCTCTGGGCGCGGTGCTCAAGCCCTCGGCGGCAACGCCGTCGTTGATGCAGCACCGGGGCCGCGCGGTCGTGTTCGAGGACATCGACGACTACAAGGCGCGCATCAATGACGAGGATCTCGACATCGACGAGAGCTGCGTGATGGTGCTCAAGAACTGCGGCCCGCGCGGCTATCCGGGCATGGCCGAGGTCGGCAACATGGGCCTGCCGCCGAAGATCCTGCGTAAAGGCATCACCGACATGGTGCGCATCTCGGACGCCCGCATGTCGGGCACGGCCTATGGCACGGTCGTGCTGCACACCTCGCCCGAGACGGCGCGGGGCGGGCCGCTGGCGGTGGTGCGGTCGGGCGACATGATCGAGCTCGACGTCGCCGCGCGCCGCCTGCATCTCGACATCTCGGACGAGGAGCTCGCCGCCCGCCTTGCGGATTGGACACCGCACACGCAAGCCCCGGCCTCGGGTTATGCCAGCCTCTACCACGAGCGGGTGATGGGACCGGAGACGGGGGCCGATTTCGATTTCCTCGTCGGCTGCCGCGGCAGCGCGGTCGGAAAGGAGAGCCACTGATGGCTTACGGCACCAGCCCGCGCAGGATCGCCCTCGTCGGCATCGGCAAGATCGCCCGCGATCAGCACGTGCCGGCCCTGCAGGCGAGCTCCGAGTGGGACCTCGCCGCGACGGTGAGCCGGTCGGGCTCGATCGAAGGTGTCGAGGCGCACGACGATTTCGACGGTTTTCTCGAAGCGCGGCCCGACATCGAGGTGATCTCGCTCTGTCTGCCGCCCCAGCCGCGCTTCGACTACGCGAAGAAGGCGCTTCTGGCGCGGCGGCACGTGATGCTCGAAAAACCGCCCGGCCAGACGCTGGCCGAGGTGCATGAGCTGCAGCGGATCGCCGAAAAACAGGGCGTCACGCTCTTTGCCAGCTGGCACAGTCGCATGGCGGCGGGCGTCGCGGCGGCAAAATCGCGGCTGGTCGAACGGGTGGTGCAGAGCCTGCGCATCACCTGGAAGGAGGACGTGCGCAAGTGGCACCCCGGCCAGGACTGGGTCTTTGCCCCCGGCGGCATGGGGGTGATGGACCCGGGCATCAACGCGTTGTCGATCCTGACGGAGATCCTGCCGGAGCCGGTGCATCTGACCGCCGCCGAGCTGGAGTTTCCCGAGAACCGCGACACGCCGATCGCCGCCCGGCTCGAGTTCAGCGGCAATGTCAGCGCCGAGTTCGACTGGCGCCAGGAGGGGCCGCAGACATGGGACATCGAGATCGAGACGAACAAGGGGCCGCTGGCGCTGCGCGAGGGCGGGGCGCGGCTCTATGTGGATGGCAGCGAGCAGAAGCTGCTTGACCATCCGGGCGAATACCCTTCGCTCTATGCACGCATGGCGGATCTGGTCGGGCGCGGCGCAAGCGACGTCGATCTCGCGCCGATGATCCATGTGGCCGATGCCATGACGCTTGGGCGGCGGGTGACCGCGGCCCCGTTCGAATTTTGAGAGGAAACGACATGACCGGAGCCCATCTCATCGCGGGTGAAACCGTCACGGACGGCGACAGCTTCGCCTCCACCCCGGCCAGCGGCGCGCCGCGCGACTACCCCAAGGGGACGCCCGCGCTGATCGACCGGGCGGTGCGCGCCGCCGAAGAGGCCTTTGCCGCCTTCGCCGCCACCACGCGCGAGGCGCGCGCCACGCTGCTGGAGACGATGGCCGAGCGGATCGACGCGCGCGGCGAGGAGATCACCGCCATCGGCACCGCCGAGACCGGCCTGCCCGAGGCCCGTCTGACCGGCGAGCGCGGCCGCACCTGCGGCCAGCTGCGGCTGTTCGCGAGCCACATTCGCGACGGCGCCTATCTCGACCGGCGCCACGACACCGCGCTGCCCGACCGGGCGCCGCTGCCGCGCCCCGACCTGCGGATGATCCAGCGCCCCCTGGGCCCTGTGGGCGTGTTCGGTGCCTCGAACTTTCCGCTCGCCTTCTCGGTGGCGGGCGGCGACACGGCTTCGGCGCTCGCCGCCGGCTGCCCGGTGGTGGTGAAGGGCCATCCCGGCCATCCGGGCACCAGCCAGATCGTGGCCGAGGCCATCGCCGATGCGGTGTCGGCCTGCGGCCTGCCCGGCGGGATCTTCTCGATGGTGCATGACGGCGGGCTCGAGGTCGGCCGCGCGCTGGTCGAGCATCCGCTGATCAAGGCGGTGGGCTTCACCGGCTCGCTCAAGGGCGGGCGGGCGCTCTACGATCTTTGCGCCGCGCGGCCCGAGCCGATCCCCTTCTTCGGGGAACTGGGCTCGATCAACCCGGTCTTCTGCCTGCCCGGCGCGATGGAGACCCGCGCCGAGGCGATCGGCCGCGACTGGGCCGCTTCGCTCACCATGGGCGCGGGGCAGTTCTGCACCAATCCCGGTGTCGTCTTCGTCACCGAAGGGTCGCAGGCCGAGGCGATGGTCGCGGCGGTGGCCGAGGCCATGGGGGCGAGCGCGCCGCAGGTGATGCTGACCGACGGCATCGCGCGCGCCTTTCACGAGGGCGCCGAGCGCATGGCGCGCTCTGCCAGAAAGAGCTTCGGCGAGGTCTGCGAGGGCCGCAGCGCGACGCCATGGCTGATCGAAACCGATCTCGCCGCCTGGGAGGCGAACGAGGATCTGGCCGACGAGGTGTTCGGCCCGCTCGGCGTGGTGGTGCGCGTGCCCGAGCCCGGGGACATGATCCGCGCCGCCGCTGGGCTGCACGGTCAGCTCACTGCGACGCTGCAGATGGAGGAGGGCGACACCGATCTGGGCCGCGCGCTGATGCCGCATCTGGAGCGCAAGGCGGGGCGCATTCTCGTCAACGGCTATCCCACCGGGGTCGAGGTGGCCGATGCGATGGTGCATGGCGGGCCTTACCCGGCCTCGACCAACTTCGGCGCCACCTCGGTCGGCACGCTGGCGATCCGCCGCTTCCTGCGCCCGGTGAGCTATCAGAACATGCCGCAGGCGCTTTTGCCCGAAGACCTGCGCTGAGCCAACGCCCTCGGGGTCCGGTCGCCCGTCGCGGCCGGGCCCCGGGGGTCAGACCATTTCCTGATCGCGGGCCAGCATCGCCGCCTGGGTGCGGTTCTTGGCGCCCATCTTGCGGCACAGCGTCTTGACGTGCAGCTTGACCGTCACCTCCTGGATGTCGTGGTCGAGCGCGATCTCCTTGTTCGACTTGCCCTTGCTGATGCCCTCGAGCACCTGCCGCTCGCGCGGGGTGAGCTGCGACATCGCCGGGTTCAGCGCCTCCTTGGCGGTCATGAAATCGACCGGGACATAGGTCTCGCCCATCACCATGAACTTCACCGCATTGGCCATCGAGCGCGCCGACATGGTCTTGGGCAGGAAGCCCGCCGCGCCGGCGGCGAGCGCCTCCTCGGCGACGCTCTTGTCGGCGCTGCCGGAAATGAGCGCCACCGGGTTGCCGCCGCTGACCTCGAGCGCTGCCTTGAGCCCCTCGAGCCCCTTCATGCCCGGCATGCGGTAATCGAGCAGCACCAGCTCGAACGGGCCGTTGGTGGTGATCTGCGTCATCGCGGCGTCGAAGCTGGCGCTTTGCGTCGCCTTCATGCCGCAATCGCGTTCGAGATAGGCGGCCATCATTTCGCGTACCAGGTCGTGGTCGTCTGCGATCAGGATACGCATGTTCAGTCCTCTCGGTGTCGTCGTGCCGTGGCTCCATGTCGAAACCCCGGATCATGATAGCAGAATGGATAGACCGGGAAACGGTCGATTCCATGGCCTTCCGCGGGCCGGAACGGTCATTCGTACCGAACTGGGGCAGTGACGTCACGATATGCGCCTTCGTGGCGAAGGAGGTTGGTCTTCGTCGCCCTCATCGTGCATTCTGCCGCAAGGTGACGGGCAAGCAGCGAGGCCTTGAGATGAAAGCGACCCTGAGATGCGCCATGGCGGCATTGATGTTCTCGCAGGCCATGCCGGCCCGGGCCGAGATGACGCCGGGGATGCTCTCGGTCGGGCGCGAAGGCGAGGCGCTGGTGGTGCTCGATCTCGATGACCTCGACGCCCTGCCGCAAACCGACTTCGAGACGGCGACGATCTGGACCGACGAGATCCAGTTCTTTTCCGGGGTGCCGGTGGCGGCGCTTCTGGACCATGCGGGCCTGCCGGATGCGATCGGCCGGGAGGGCGGGGTGCTGAGGCTGGTCGCGCTGAACGACTACAAGGTCGAGATCCCGCTCGACGAGATCACGCCCGAACAGCCGATCATCGCCACCCGCATCGACGGCGAGACGGTCTCGGTCCGCGACAAGGGGCCCTACTGGCTGGTCTACCCCTACGATCTCGATGCGCGCTACCGCCGCGAGGAGATCTACCATCGCAGCATCTGGCAGTTGGCGCAGATGATCGTGGTGGAGTGAGCGCGCGGCGATGAGGCCGGGCGGGACGCATGGCACGGCCCGGCGGCGGCGGCTCAACATCCGCACCGGGCTCGGGATCGCCGCGGCGATCGTTCTGACGATGGTGCTGTCGCTGGGCTGGATGCTGGGCCGTCAGATCCACATGCTCGACAGCGCCTGGACCGACAACACCCAGTGGACCCTGGCGCAGCTCGAGCTTGAGAACGCGATCTTCGCGCGCGATGTCATGGCCGAGGTCGCGAGCGACACGCCGGACATCGACGGGTTGAAGCTGCGTTTCGACATCATGGTGAGCCGCCTGGGACTGGTGCGCAGCGGCGAGATCGGGCGGTCGCTGCGCGAAGACCCCGAGGTGCCGAGGCTGCTGGCCCAAATCGACGCCTATGTCGAGGAGGTCGACCGGCTGCTCGCCGGTGAGGTCGACCGGGCGGCGCTGCGGGAGGTCTATGCGGCGACGCTGGACGTGCAGGCGCACAAGCGCGACCTGTCGCTCAACGGTCTGAACGTCCTGGCCGAGGAGGCCGAGGCCCATCGCCACGAGGTGCGCCGGCAGGCCGAGTTCACCGCGCTTGCGGGCGGGCTGCTGCTGATCCTGCTCGGCGCATTGCTGCGGCTCATCGACGTGCAGCGCCGCCGGGTGATGGAGCGCGACCGGGTGCTGTCGCAGACCGCCGATCGGCTGGCCTCGGTGATCGGATCCTCGCTCGATGCGATCGTCGTGGCCGATCACGAGGGCACCATCACCGAGTTCAACCCGGCGGCCGAGGAGATCTTCGGCTGGCGCAAGGAGGAGGTGCTGGGCCGCCCGGTCTTCGAGACCATCGTGCCGGCCGACAGGCGCGAAGCCTTCGCCGAGCGGATCCGCAACTTCATCAGGCTGGGCAAGGGCGAGCTGATCGGCGCGGGGCGGCTCGAGCTCGCCGCGCAGCGCCGCAACGGCGAGGTGTTCCCGACCGAGGCCGTCCTGACCAGTGTCGACGGGCCGAAGGGGCCGGTCTTCATCGGCTACCTGCGCGACATCACCGACCTCAAGGCCAGCCAGAGCCGGCTGATCGACGCGCGCGACGCCGCGGAGCGGGCCGACAGGGCCAAATCGCGCTTCCTGGCGGTCATGAGCCACGAGATGCGCACCCCGCTCAACGGCATCATGGGGGTTCTCGACCTTCTGGAAACCACCGATCTGACCGCGGACCAGCGCCGGAAGGTCGGCGTCGCCCTGGCCTCGGCCGAGATCCTTCTGCAGCTCGTCAACGAATCGCTCGACATCACCCGCATCGAGACGGGCGAGGAAAAGGTCGAGACCATGCCCTTCTCGCCCGGCCCGATGCTGCAGCGGCTGCTGTCGGTGCTGCGCCCGCTGGCCGCCGAAAAGGACCTGCCGCTCGAGCTGGAGGCCGATGAGGCGGACCTGGGATCGTGGTACGAGGGCGATCCGAACCGTGTCGCCCAGGTGGTCACCAACCTGATCGGCAACGCGATTAAGTTCACCGAGCGCGGGTCGATCACGGTGAAGCTGGCGCTTGAAGCCGGGGGGGTCGACATCGAGGTGCGCGACACCGGCATCGGCATCTCGCCGCAGGACATCGAGAAGGTCTTTGCCGAATTCGTGAGCCGGGCGCGCCCCGAGGGGCGGCAGGGCCGCAGCGACGGGCTGGGCCTGGCCATCTCGCGCCGGCTGGCGCGGCTGATGGGCGGCGACATCACGGTCCGGAGCAGCCCCGGCAAGGGCAGCGTCTTCCGGTTGAACCTGCCGCTGCAGCGCGTGCCGCCGCCGCTCGACACGCCCGAACCCGCCGCGATCGTTCCGGTCACCCCGGCGGCGCGGCTCTCGATCCTCGTGGTCGAGGACAACGCCGTCAATCGCATGGTGCTGCGCGGCATGCTGCAGAAGTTCGGCCACGCGGTAAGCGAGGCCCAGAACGGGCAGATGGGGGTGGAGCGGTTGAAGGCGGAGGCATTCGACCTGGTGCTGATGGATTTCGAGATGCCGGTCATGGGCGGGATCGACGCCACCCGCGCCATCCGCGAGACGCTTCCCGCCGACCGGCAGCCGCCGATCATCGGCCTGACCGCCCATGGGTCGGTCGGCGCGCGCGCCGCCGGTCTGGGGGCGGGCATGTCGGAGGTCTATGCCAAGCCGCTGCGCCTGCCGGTGCTGCGCCGCCTGCTGGCCGGCTTCGAAGGCGTCGCCGATACGCCGGACGCGAAAGGGGGCCTTGCCGCGCCCGTGCCGGCGCAGCTGTCGCCGGCAGAGACCGACGAGGGGCTGATCGACATCGACGATTTCGACGAGATGGCCGAGATGCTGGGGGTCGGGCAGCTTGCCCACGCGCTCGAGCGGTTCGAGGCGGAATGGCACGAGGCGGCGCCCCGGCTCATCGGCGAGGCCCCGGTCGAGGACAGCGTCGCGGCGCTGGCCCACAAGCTGCGCGGCGGGGCGGCGATGCTCGCCATGAGCAAGCCGGTCGAAACGCTGGGAGAGATGGAACGCCGCGCGCCCGCGCTGTTCAAGCGCGACGAGGTCGGCCTGCTCAATTGCCAAGTCACGCGCACGCTTGCCTTGGCGCGCCGGCGCCTCGACATGCTGTCGGCCGAAGCGGTCGAGGCGGCCGGGTCCTGACCGGCCGCCAGTCGCACGTGATGCGCAGGGTCAGCCTTCGATCCGCGCCGCCATCAGCGCGATCGCCTTCTGGTAGACGCCCGCGGCGTTCCATTCCTGGATCACCCGGAAGTTGGGCTGCCCCTCCTGGAAGCCCGCGCCCGGCTGCCAGCCCTTCTGGCGCAGGTAGTTGGCGGTCGAGGCCATGGCGTCGGTCAGGTTGGTGAGGTCCACCCGGCCATCGCCATTGCCGTCCACGCCGTAGCGCAGGATGTTGCCGGGCAGGAACTGGGTATGCCCCAGCTCGCCATGCATCGCGCCGATCGAATTGGGCGAAACCGCGCCGCGATCCACGAGCTGCAGCGCCGCCAGCGCGTGGCGCGAGAAGAACTCCGAGCGGCGGCAGTCATAGGCCAGCGTCGAGATCGCGGAGAGCACGTTGGAATCGCCCATGAAGCCGCCGAAGCCGGTCTCCATGCCATGGATCGCGATCAGCACCCCCGCGGGCACGCCGTACTGGTTTTCGAGGCCCTGCCAGAAGCCGGGGTTGGCGGCGAGTTTCTGGCGGCCCTGCGCCACGATGGTATCGGCGCCGCGCACCTGCATGAACTTGTCGAGCGAGTAGTTGAAGCTCTTCTGGTTGCGGTCGGCATTGATGGTGCGCTGGGCATAGCTGGTGTTGGCCAGCGCGTTCAGCCCGGCCTGGCCCACGCCCTGCGCGGCGGCCTCGGCGGCGAATTCCTGCTTCCAGCGGTCGAAGCCCGAGGCGTCGTTGCCGCAGGTGGCGGCGGCGGCGGAACCCGCGCCGAGGCCCAGCGCGAGAAGGGTGGAAAGCACGTGTTTCAAGAGATAACTCCCGTAAGATGACAAGGGCCGCCGGGCGGCCGGGGTTTTCGCTCCATCTAGCCCGGGCCGATGCAGCGGCAACGTGAAGGGGAGAGACGATCATGCGCGCCAGCCTCGCGGGAGCGGCTCTCGCCTTGATGCTCATCGCGGCCTTTCTGGCCGGGCGTCACGCCGCTCCGCCTGAGGCTGCGGCGCCTGCGCCATTGCCGCCGGGCCCGGCCAGCCTCGAGCCGGAGGAATCGCGCACCATCGCGGTGTTTCGCGCCGCGCGCGACAGCGTCGTGGCGATCACCACCTCGGCCCGGGTGGTCGATCCCTTCACCCGCCGGGCGGGCGAGCGTCGCCTGGGCTCGGGCTCGGGCTTCCTGTGGGACGATGCGGGCCATGTCGTCACCAATGACCACGTGATCAGCGAGGCGAGCCGCGCCACGGTGCAGCTCGCCGATGGCCGCTCGCTCCAGGCGCGGGTGGTGGGCCGCGATCCCAGCCATGATCTCGCGGTGCTGCGCATCGCGGCAGATGACCTGCCCGGTCCGCTGCCCCGCCCCGCGCCGGGGCGGGGCGCGCTCGAGGTGGGGCAGTCGGTGCTGGCGATCGGCAATCCCTTCGGGCTCGACTGGACCCTGACCACGGGCATCGTCTCGGCGCTCGACCGCGACCTGCCGGGCGACCGGGGCCGCACGATCCGCGGGCTGATCCAGACCGACGCCGCGATCAACCCGGGCAATTCCGGCGGGCCGCTGCTTGATGCGCGCGGGCGGCTGGTGGGCGTCAACACGGCGATCTTTTCGCCCTCTGGTGCGAGCGCGGGGATCGGCTTTGCCGTGCCGGTCTCCACGGTGGCGCGGGTGGTGCCGCAGCTGATCGAGACCGGGCGCTACAGCCCGCCCTCGCTGGGGCTGGGGTTTGACGCGCGGATCAACGCGGCGGTGAACCGGCAGGGCCTCGCTGGCGCCCTCGTGCTCGAGGTCGCACCGGGCTCGGAGGCCGCGCGCAAGGGCATCGCGCCCGCCCGCGTGGCGCGCGGGCGACTGGTGCCGGGCGACGTGGTGGTGGCGCTCGATGGTGCGGCGGTGACCGGGCTCGACGATCTTCTGGCGCTGGTCGACCGGCACCGGGCAGGAGAGACCGTCACGCTGACCCTGTCGCGCAATGGCCGCAGCCGTGAGGTCACGCTCGAATTGCGGGCCGGAGGCTAGCCGCGCGGCGCGGCGATCCAGCCCCCAAGCGCGCCGGGCCGCGATTTTTCGCGTGTTCAGTCCCGCTTGCCTGCGAAACGGGCCTGCCAGTCTTCGCGCTCCTCGTCGGTGATCTTGCGGAAGGTCACCTCGGGGACCGTGAAGCCGTGGCCCGCGGGCAGGCTCGCCAGCGCCTGCGCCACGTCGCCGGGCCAGGCGTCGTCCTCGGTCTTCATCGCCTCCATGAGCTGGGCGGAGGCGTCGGGGATGAAGGGGGCCGAGAGCACCGCGTAGAAGCGGATCAGGTTGAGCGCGAGACGGATCTGCATCGCCGCCGTCTCGGGCTCGGTCTTGAAGCTGGCCCAGGGGGCCGCGTCCTGCAGGTATTCGTTGCCCGCCACCCAGATGCCGCGCAGCTCCATCGCTGCCTTGCGCACCTCGATCGCGTCCATGTGGCCCTCGTAGGCGCGCAGCCGGCGTTCGAGATCGGCGATCAACGCCTCTTCGCGCTCGCCGTAAGCCCCGCCCTCCGGCACCTCCTCGCCGAACTTGGAGCGGCAGAACTTGGTGACGCGGCTGACGAAGTTGCCAAGCACGTCGGCCAGATCCTTGTTCACCGATTGCTGGAAGTTCTCCCAGGTGAACTCTGCATCCGAGCTTTCGGGCGCGTGGGACAAAAGCCACCAGCGCCAGTAATCGGCGGGCAGCACCTCGAGCGCCTGATCCATGAACACGCCGCGGCCGCGGCTGGTCGAGAACTGGCCGCCATCGTAGTTCAGATAGTTGAACGACTTGATGTAATCGACGAGCTTCCACGGCTCGCCCGAGCCGAGGATGGTGGCCGGGAAGCTCAGCGTGTGGAACGGCACGTTGTCCTTGCCCATGAACTGGGTGTAGCGCACGTCGTCTGCGCCCTTGTCGGTGCGCCACCAGCGCTCCCAGTCCTCGCCCTTGCCGGCATCGACCCATTCCTGCGCGCAGGCGATGTATTCGATCGGCGCGTCGAACCAGACGTAGAAGACCTTGCCCTCCATGCCGGGCCAGTCGGCTTCGCCCTTCTTCACCGGGATGCCCCAGTCGAGGTCGCGGGTGATGCCCCGGTCCTGCAGCCCGTCGCCGTCGTTGAGCCATTTCTTGGCGATCGAGGTGGTCAGGATCGGCCAATCACCCTTGGAGTCGATCCATTCCTGCAACTGGCCGCGCATGCCGCTTTGCTTGAGGTAGAGGTGCTTGGTCTCGCGCGGCTCGAGGTCGGTCGAGCCCGAGATCACCGAGCGCGGCTCGATCAGGTCCACGGGGTCGAGCTGCTTGGTGCAATTGTCGCACTGGTCGCCGCGGGCGCTCTCGAAGCCGCAGTTGGGGCAGGTGCCCTCGATGTAGCGGTCGGGCAGGTAGCGGCCGTCGGTCTTGGAGTAGATCTGCGTCTCGACCCGCTCCTCGATCAGCCCCGCCGCGTCGAGCCGCGCCGCGAAATGCTGCGTCAGCCTGTGGTTCTGCGGGCTCGACGAGCGGCCGAAGTGATCGAAGGAAAGCCGGAAGCCGCGCGCGATCTCGGCCTGGGTCTCGTGCATCTCGGCGCAATATTCGGCGACGGGCTTGCCGGCCTTGGCGGCGGCAAGCTCGGCAGGGGTGCCGTGCTCGTCGGTGGCGCAGAGGAACATGACCTCGTGGCCGCGCCCGCGCTGGTAGCGCGCGAAGAGGTCGGCGGGCAGCTGGCTGCCCACCAGGTTGCCCAGATGCTTGATCCCGTTGATGTAGGGGATGGCCGAGGTGATGAGATGCCGTGCCATGCTGCTGGTGTCCTTCGCTGCGTCCGGGGCCCCGTGTAGCGATCCCGCCCGGCATAGGCCAGTGGGCGCGCGCGCTTGCCGAGCGGGGCGGCGCGCTCTACCTCTGCGCCTCGAGCCGGGCCGCGCGCCCGGCACGAGGACAGAAAGGCCCGACATGAAGAAGATCCCCCTTGGCCGCAGCGGCATCGAGGTCAGCGAATGGTGCTTGGGCACGATGACCTATGGCAGCCAGACGCCGCAGGACGACGCGCATCGCCAGCTCGACATGGCGCTGGAGGCGGGGATCGATTTCCTCGACGCCGCCGAGATGTATCCCGTCAACCCGGTCAAGGCCGAGACGGTGGGCCGCACCGAGGAGATCATCGGCAACTGGATCGAGAAGAGCGGCAAGCGCGACGCCTACACGATCGCCACCAAGGCCTCGGGCCCCAACGGCGGCTTCGTGCGCGACGGCAAGGGCTATGACGGCGGCAACATCCGCGAGATCGTCGAAGGCTCGCTGAAGCGTCTCAAGACCGACGTCATCGACCTCTACCAGCTGCATTGGCCCGAGCGCGGCCACTACCATTTCCGCCAGTACTGGAACTACGACCCCTCCGGGCAGGACCCGGCCCGCACCCGCGATCACATGGACGGGGTGCTGGCCACGCTCAAGGATCTGGTGGCCGAGGGCAAGATCCGCGCCTTCGGCCTGTCGAACGAGACCGCCTGGGGCACAACGCGCTGGATCGACCGGGCAGAGGCGCAGGGCGGGCCGCGCGTGGCCTCGATCCAGAACGAGTATTCGCTTCTGTCGCGGCTGCACGACACCGACCTCGCCGAGGTAAGCGTCAACGAGGACGTGCTGCTCCTGTCTTATTCGCCGCTCGCCTGCGGCTATCTCACCGGCAAGTACCAAGATGGCGTGCCCGAGGGCTCGCGGCTGTGGATCAACGGCAATCTGGGCGGGCGCAAGACCGACCGGGTGATCGGCGCGACACAGGCCTATCTCGACATCGCCGAAAAGCACGGCCTCGACCCGGTGCACATGGCGCTGGCCTGGCAGCGCACGCGGCCCTTCCCGGTCTGCCCGATCTTTGGCGCGAGCAACGCCGAGCAGCTGGAGCGCATCCTCGCGGGGCGCGAGGTGGTGGTCTCGGACGAGGTCGTGGCCGAGATCGACGCGGCGCACAAGCGGCACCCGATGCCCTATTGAGGCGACGGCGGAGCGCGTGCCAGACTTCGCGCTCCGCATCCCGCCCGCCCGGCGCGGCATCGGCTGCGGATACCATGCGACAACCCGGAGGATCCCGTGACCGCCATCGCCTCCCTGCGGCGCACGCGCGCCGCGATGCCCGCCCTCGCGGCGCTGCTGTGGCTCGCCGCCTGCGGCACGGCAAAGGCGCCCGATCCGGTGGCCGGCCCCGTGCCCGCCTTCCGCGACACGGCCGCGCCGATCGCTTCGAGCCTGCGCGGGGCGGCGTCGGATCTGAACGGCGACTGGGTGATCGCGGCCGCCTATCCCGGCGGCCCGGTCCGGGCGGGGACACGCATGACGCTCGATCTCGACGCCGAAGGCGGCATGGCGCGGATTTCGGAAGATGGCGCGGCGCGGCTGGTGCCGGTGACCGCGCAAGGGCGCGGCCGCTACGAGGCGGACGGGATACCGTGGTGGCTGCTTTGGACCGATGACGGCTTTCGCACCGCCGCGATCGGCGCGCCCGACGGGACGCATGGCTGGATCATGCACCGCCCCGGACAGGCCGCGGCGGACCGGACGCGCGCGGCGCGCGAGATGCTCGATTTCAACGGATACGACACCGGCGCGCTTGAGGCCGCCACGGGAGGCTGAACCATGGTGGCATCGGGGGCGAGAACGGCGGCGGTGGTCGGTGGCGGGGTGATCGGCGGCGGCTGGGCCGCGCGCGTCGCGCTGATGGGCTGGAAGGTGCGCATCCACGACACCGACAAGGACGCACCTTCCCGGATCGAGGCGGTGATGGCGCGCGCCCGCGCCGCCATGCCGGGGCTGTGGGACGTGGCGCTGCCCGAGGAGGGGGAGGTCAGCTTTCACGACGATCTCACGGAGGCGGTGACGGGCGCGGAATGGATCCAGGAGAGCGTGCCCGAGCGGCTCGATCTCAAGCGCGAGATCTACGCCGAAATCCAGGCCGCCTGCACCGAGGGCGCGATCATCGGCTCCTCCACCTCCGGCTTTCGCCCCTCTGAGCTGGCCGAGGGCGCAGCCAGGCCCGGCCAGATCATCGTCGCCCATCCCTTCGACCCGGTCTATCTTCTGCCGCTGGTCGAGGTGGTCACCGGGCCGGGCACGGGCGATGCGCGGATCGAGCGCATCCGCACTACGCTGCGCGACATCGGCAGCCACCCGCTGTTTCTGCGCCGCGAGATCGACGCGCATGTCGCCGACCGGCTGCTCGAAGCGGTCTGGCGCGAGGCGCTGTGGCTGGTGTCCGACGGCGTGGCCGAAACCGCCGAGATCGACGACGCGATCCGCTATGGCTTCGGGCTGCGCTGGGCGCAGATGGGGCTGTTCGAAAGCTACCGCATCGCCAATGGCGAGGCGGGAATGCGGCAGGCGCTGTCGCAATCGGGCGTGGCGCTCAAGGGGCCGTGGAGCAAGCTGACCGACGTGCCCGAGATGACCGAGGAGCTGGTCGAGACCATCGCCGGGCAATCCGACGCCCAGTCGGGCCGGCGCCCGGTCGAAGAGCTGGCGCAGATCCGCGACGCCAACCTCGTGGCGGTGCTGCGCGGGCTAAAGGCGCGCGACTGGGGGGCGGGGCGGCTTCTCAACGCGACCGATCGGCGGATCGGCGGCGCGCCCCAGGGGCTCGACGCGATGTCGCTCACCGCGCCGCTGCCGACGGGCGCGCGCGCCGTGCCGCTCGACTGGAGCGATCACAACGGTCACATGACCGAGCATCGCTACCTGCAGGCCTTCGGTGATGCGACCGACCGCTTTCTCGCGCTGGTCGGCTGCGACGCGGAGTACATCGCCTGCGGCCAAAGCTTCTTCACCGCCGAGACCCATGTCCGGCATCTGGCGGAGGTGCGCGCGGGCGGACAGATCACGATCGACACGCAGCTTCTGCTGGCCGAGGGACGCCGCGCGCGGATCTTTCACCGGATGTGGGAATCCTCGCGACTGGTGGCCACGGCGGAGCACATGCTGGTGCATGTCGATCTCCAAAGCCGCCGCGCCGCCGCGCCGCCATCCGATCTGCAGGAGCGGCTGGGCCGCGTGGCCAAGGCGCATGCCCACCTGCCCGCCCCCGAGGGGGCGGGGGCCGCGGTCGGGCGGCCGATCGCGCACAAGGGCGCCGAAGAGGCAAAATGAGCCTGCCGGGTCAGAACGGCGCGTTCTGCTCCATGGTGCCATGAAAGAATGGCACCGGGCGCGTGGGATCGGGGTCGTCCAGCCGCGCACATAGCTCGCGCAGCGCCAGCTGCGTGATCCGCGGCAGGTCGAGCGCGCCGATGCGCGCCAGAGGCACCCAGTGCAGATGCGCCAGCTCGTCCTCCGCGCGGGCGAAATCGTCGGGATCGCTGGCCAGGCGCTCCGCCGGGGCAAGGAAGAACCGCGCGTCGAAGCGGCGCGGCTGGCCCGGCGGCGTCACCGCCCGGAACACCGGCACGAGGGCGGCGGCATCGGGGCGGTGGCCGCTGCGCGCGAAGCCGCGCCAGCCGCGGGGCGCATCGGGCCAATGGGCCGCCCGGCCCAGGATCTGGCCCGTCTCTTCCCACAGCTCGCGAATGGCGCAGGCGGCCAGCGGCCCGGCCTTGTCGCCGAACCGGGCGGCATGATGGGCAGGCAACGGCGCGGCGAAGGGCACGGTCGCATCCACCGGATCGAGCGCGCCGCCCGGGAACACGTATTTCGACGGCATGAAGGCTGCGCGCGCGCCGCGCCGCCCCATCAGCACCGACGGGCCCTGCGGCGTCTCGCGCAGCAGGATCAGCGTTGCCGCATCGCGGATCGGCGCGGGGCCCGGCATCACTGCGCCTTGCCGAAACCGTGCATCCGCCGCGCCCATTGAATGCCCACGACCACGCCCTTGAGCCGGGGCAGAAGATAGAGCGACAGCGCCACCGCCGCCACGGTCAGCACCGTGGCCATGACCAGCGGATCGGGGCGGAACCGGGTGAAGCCCACATGGATCACCGGGGCCAGCAGATGCCCGACGATCAGGATCGTCAGATAGGCCGGGCCGTCGTCGGCACGGTGATGGCACAGCTCCTCGCGGCAGACCGGGCAGCGATCGACCACCTTGAGATAGCCCTGGAACAGGCCGCCTTCGCCGCAGTTCGGGCAGCGCCTGCGAAAGCCGCGCAGCATCGCGGGCCGCGACGGGCGATCGTCGGATTCGGCGTCTGGCTGGTGGGCGGGCTCGCTCATCCGGGGCTCCTCGGGTGGTGGCGTCTGCCCTTCACATGCGCGCTTCGCGGCAATTTTGAAAGACCGTGCGTCCGGGTTGCGGCGCGATGCCGCGCGTCGGCAAAGCGGGACGGCAGGCACAAGTCGGCCCGCCGCGCGATGCGCGACGGGCCCGTGGCCGGAACGTGAGTGGAAGAACCGGCCGTCCTTGGGAGGGCTTACTCGACCGCGGGCAGCAGCACGCCGTCGATCACGTGGATCACGCCGTTCGACTGCTTGACGTCGGCCACGGTGACAGTGGCGGTGCGGTCCTGGCCATCGGTGATCATGATGGTGCCGTCTTCGCCTTCCGACACGGTGAAGGTGCAGCCGCCCACGGTCTCGACCTCGTGCATGCCGCCGTCATCCGCGATCATGCCGGAGATCGCGTCCGACATCGCGTTGGCCGCGACGACGTGGCAGGTCAGCACCTCGGTCAGGCGGTCCTTGTTCTCGGGCAGGAGCAGCTCCTCGACCGACCCCTCGGGCAGGGCGGCGAAGGCGTCGTTGGTCGGCGCGAAGACGGTGAAGGGGCCTTCGCCCGACAGCGTCTCGACGAGGCCCGCGGCCTTCACGGCTGCGACGAGCGTGGTGTGATCGGCCGAGTTCACCGCGTTCTCGACGATGTTCTTCTCGGGGAACATGGCGGCGCCGCCGACCATCGGGTTGCCGGTCTCGGCATGGGTTTCGGCCAGAGCGACCGTGGAGGTAAGGGCAATGGCGGTGCCGGCGAAGAGGGTCTTGAGCTTCATGATGTCGTCTCCCTGACATGATCGGAAGGCGTGTTCGCCTTCCGTGATGCCATCAGACACGACGAAGAAAGAGGGCCGGTTGCAGGGTAGGCATCACGCCTTCGTGATGTCCTCGCCGTCGAGCCAGCCGGGCAGCGCGCCGATGTCCTCGAGCACGAGATCGGCATGGGGCGCCAGCGTCTCGCGCCGCGCGATGCCGCTCAACACGGCGATGGCGGTCATCCCGGCGGCGCGGGCGGCGTGCAGGTCGTGCAGGCTGTCGCCGATCATCGCACAATCGGCCGGGGCGCACCCGAAGGCCGCCGCGCAGGCCAGAAGCTGGCCCGGCGCGGGCTTGCCGCCAAAGCCGCTGTCGGCCCCGGCCACGAAGCCGAAGGTCGCGCCGAGCCCCGCCGCGCCGAGATGGGCCCGCGCGGGGGTCTCGGAATCGTTGGTCACGAGACCCAGCGCCAGCCCCCGCGCCGCGAGATCCTCGAACAGGGGGGCGAGCGGCACCGCGGGCACCTGCGGCGCCCGCGCGGCCTGCGCGTTCATCCGCGCGATCAGCGCCGCGCGGTCCTGCCCTGGCAAAAGCGGCAGCATCCGGTCGGCGATCTCACCGGGCGTGGCGGCGATGACGATGCTGTCGGGCGAGAAGCGCCCGGCCTGCATGTCGTATCCCAAGGCTGCGGCGAGCGCATGGGCCAGCCCCGCGTCGCCGCCTGCCTCGGTCTCGATCATCCCGCGCGACCACTCGCCCCAGGTGGCGTGGAAGTCGAACAGCGTGCCGTCCTTGTCGAAGATCAGCGCGGCGGGGCTCATGTCCAATGCATGCGGGACGGCCCCGCCAGCACCAGCATGGCGAGATGCGGCTCGTCGTAGCCATAGCCCGCCGTGTCGCAAAAGGCGGTGACCCATTCGTCGTCATTGGTCAGGAATTCGAGCACGGAGGCCTGGAAGTCGGGCTCCGCTGCCCGGTCGCGCAGATCCTCGGCGGCGGCGCCCGTGGCGCCGAGGAACACCGGCCACAATTCGTCGTTTCCCGCCAGCCAGCCCAGCGCCCCCAGCGCGATCATTTCGGCACGTTCCCGCTTCATCCTTGTCTCCCGCCTGACCCGTGAAAGCATTTGTTAACTATTCTTGACGACCCTTGAAACCGGGAGTGGGCACAAGTCTTAATTCGTCATTGGCTGTCTTTCGATCGGATGGCCGGTCGGAGGGCGTGGGCCCGAACAAGGACATCTGCATGTCGGGTCGCATCCTTATCGTCGATCATGCCGGAGCGGAACGGGTTCTCGACGAGGGCGCGCTCGGGGCCGTCGGATTTGACTGCCGTCATTGCGACGGATTCGAGGCGGCGCTGGCGCGTCTGCCTGATCCGGCGCTCGATCTCATCTTCCTGTCCATCGGTGCCGAAGCACCCGCGGGGATCGGGCCGGTGCTGACCTTTCTCGCCCGGCTGCGCACCGGGGCGGAGGGCGCGCGGCTTCCGGTCATCATCTCCTTGCAGCTGCCTGGCACGGAGCAGCGCCTCGCCCTGCTGGAGGCGGGGGCAGACGAGGTGATGGTGCCGCCGGTGCCGACCGTGCTGCTGCAGGCGCGGCTGCGCAACCTGCTGCGCGCGCGCGACACCGAGACCGAGCTGGCGCGCCGCGAGGCGACCCATCAGGCGCTGGGGTTTTCCGAGGCGGCGGCAGGCTTTGCGCCGCGCCAGCGCATCGCTGTCATCTCCCCGCATGACGGCACGGGCGCGATCGCGCGCTGCGGCCTGCCGGGCCCGCTGCGGCATGTGGATCCGAAGGCCTTCTTCGCGGCGGCCGATCACGAAGAGGATCTCTTCGTCATCGACGGCGCGGCGCCGGGGCGCGCGGCGCTCCCGGCGCGCGAGCTGTACCGGATCGTCGCCGAGCTGCGCAGCCGGTC
>NZ_JAMYXC010000238.1 GCF_024159025.1 Limimaricola litoreus | reverse complement strand
CGCGCGCTTGCCGGCCTCGCCATCGCGGCGCTGGCGGTTTCGGCCTATGCCAACCACCGCGCCGCCTGCCGCGCCGAGCGCGAGAACCCGCCGCTGGGGCGGTTCCTCGAAATCGACGGGGTGCGGCTGCATTACGTCGAGCGCGGCTCCGGCCCGGTGCTGGTGCTGCTGCACGGCAATGGCAGCATGATCCAGGATTTCGAAAGCAGCGGTCTCGTCGCGCGGGCGGCGCGGACGCACCGGGTCATCGTCTTCGACCGGCCCGGTTATGGCCACAGCGACCGGCCGCGCAGCCGGGTCTGGACCGACGTGGCGCAGGCCGATCTCCTGCACAAGGCGCTGCGCCGCCTGGGCGTCTCGCGCGCCACGGTGCTGGGCCATTCCTGGGGCTGCGCGGTGGCGGTGGCCTTGGCGCGGCGCGATCCGCCGATGGTGGGGGCTTTGCTGCTCGCTGCGGGCTTCTACTATCCCCGGCCACGCCTCGACGTGGTGGCGATGGCGGCGCCGGCGGTGCCGCTTCTGGGCGACGCGCTGCGCTACGCGGTCTCGCCGCTGCTGGCGCGGCTGCTCTGGCCGGGTCTCGTCCGGCAGATCTTCAGCCCCGCCCCGGTGCCCGCCGCCTTCCGCGCCTTTCCGCGCGAGATGGCGGTGCGCCCCTCGCAGCTGCGCGCCAGCGCCGCGGAATCCGCGCTGATGATCCTGCAGGCGGCGGCGCATGGCGGCTATGGCGACCTGCGCATGCCGGTCGCCATCCTGACCGGCACCGGCGACCGGGTGGTCGATCCCGCGACCCAGTCGGTCCGGTTGCACCGCGAGATCCCGCAAAGCCACCTCGAATGCCTGCCGGGCATCGGCCACATGATCCACCACAACGCCCCCGATGCGGTGATGGCGGCGATCGACCGGCTGGAGGGCCGCGCCCCCTGACACGGTTCCCCCCGTGACGCCGCGCCGATCGGCTTGACCCCGGCCCGGCGGGCAGGGTCTATGGCGGCATGGCCAAGCCCGTGAACACCTCGAAATCCGGCCCCGCGGCCCGGCGCAGGCGCAAGGGCGCGGCCCCCAAGGGCGACAAGCCTGCGGCCGCGCCGCGCGCTGGGCTGCCCCGCCGGATCGCGCGCATCGCGCTTTGGGCCGGGGCGGGCCTTCTGGGCCTCATGGGCGCGCTGATCCTGCTGTTTTCGACCGTGAACCCACCGATCACCCCCTACATGATCTCCGAGCGCGTGCGGCTGGGCGAAATCGCGCATGACTGGGTGCCGATGGAGGAGATCGCCCCGGTGATGGCCCGCGCCGCCGTCGCGGCGGAGGATGCGAACTTCTGCCTGCATTGGGGGCTCGACCTCCAGGCGATCCGCGCCGCCATGGCGCAGGGCGGCAACCGCGGCGCCTCGACCATCAGCCAGCAGACCGTCAAGAACCTCTATCTCTGGCAGGGGCGCAGCTGGCCGAGGAAGGCCCTGGAAGCGGTGATGACGCCCGCCGTCGAGGCGGTCTGGACCAAGCGGCGCATCCTCGAGACCTATCTCAACGTCGCCGAGTTCGACGAGGGCGTGTTCGGCGTGGGCCACGCCGCGCCGCATTACTTCGGCGTCGCCGCCGCCGATCTGTCGGATCTGCAGGCCGCCCGCCTCGCCGCGATCCTGCCCGACCCCAAGGGGCGCTCGGCCTCCGACCCATCCGACTTCGTGCGCCGCCGCGCCGAGCAGATCCGCGACGGCGCCGCCACGATCCGCCGCGACGGGCGCGACGACTGCTTCGAGTGATGCGCGCGCGGGATTGAAGCGGCGCGACAGTTGCGGCAGACAGGGGCCATGCAGAACACCCGCCCCGCCACGCAGCGCCTCTATCATTTCCCGCTCTCGCCGTTCTCGCGCAAGGTGCGGCTTTCCCTCGCCGAGAAACGCATCGAGGTCGAGCTGGTGGAGGAACGATACTGGGAACAGGACATCGAGTTCCTGCGCCGCAACCCGGCCGGCAAGGTGCCGGTGCTCAAGCTCGGCAACCGGCTGATGTCCGAAAGCAGCGCGATCTGCGAATACCTCGAAGAGGTGCAGCCCGATCCGCCGCTCCTGCCGCAATCGGCCGAGGCGCGATTCGAGGTGCGCCGCCTCGTCGGCTGGTTCGACGACAAGTTTCACCGCGAGGTGACCTCGAAGCTTCTGGGCGAGCGGGTGTTCAAGAAGGTTATGGGCGGCGGCTATCCCGACAGCACCAACGTCAAGGCCGGCGCACGGGCGATCAAGTATCACCTCGACTACATGGCCTGGCTCTTGGATCAGCGCCGCTGGCTCGCGGGCAACGAGCTGAGCCTCGCCGATTTCGCCGCCGCAGCACATCTGTCCTGCCTCGATTACATCTCGGACGTGGACTGGAACCGCTCCGAGACGGTCAAGGACTGGTACGCCAAGATCAAGTCGCGCCCCGCCTTCCGCTCGCTTCTGGCCGATCAGCTGCCGGGCTTTCCGCAGCCCGCCCATTACGCGGATCTCGATTTCTGAGACCGCGCGCTTGGGGCCGGCGGCCCGAATGCGTATTTGGTGAAAGATGAACCAGGGGGCGGCGCTCAAGACACGGCTGCGCGAGGCCGCGCTCGGCGAGGGATTCGCCGAGATGGGGATTTGCCGCCCCGACGCCATCCCCGAGGCCGCCGCGCGGCTCGCCACCTATGTCGATGAGGGCCGCCACGGCCAGATGGGCTGGATGGAGGAGCGCATGCACTGGCGCGGCGATCCCTCCGCGCTCTGGCCCGAGGCGCGCTCGGTCATCATGCTGGCCGAGGCCTATACCCCGCGCCACGATCCGCTGGAGGTGCTGAAGCAGCCCGACCGCGCGGCGATCAGCGTCTATGCCCATGGGCGCGATTACCACGACCTCGTTAAGAAACGGCTCAAGCGGGTCGGGCGCTGGCTGTTGGAGCAATGCCCCGAGGAGCAGATCAAGGTCTTCGTCGATACCGCGCCGGTGATGGAAAAGCCTTTGGCGCAGGCCGCAGGTCTCGGCTGGCAGGGCAAGCACACCAATCTTCTGGGCCGCACGGTCGGCAACTGGGTGTTCCTCGGCGCGATCTTCACCACCGTCGAGCTGCCCGTCGACGCGGCGGCGCGCGAGAAATGCGGCTCCTGCACGCGCTGCCTCGACATCTGCCCGACGGGCGCCTTTCCGGCCCCCTTCCAGCTCGATGCGCGGCGCTGCATCTCCTACCTCACCATCGAGCACAAGGGGCCGGTGCCCGAGGGGTTTCGCGTGGCGCTGGGCAACCGGATCTATGGCTGCGACGACTGTCTCGCCGTCTGCCCGTGGAACAAGTTCGCCCAAGAGGCGACCGAGATGCGCTATTTCGGCAAGGTCGACGCGCCGCCCCTGGCCGAGCTGGCAAAACTCGACGACGCGGCCTTTCGCGAGATGTTCTCGGGCAGCCCGATCAAGCGGATCGGGCGCGACCGCTTCTTGCGCAACGTGGCCTATGCCATCGGCAATTCCGGCGACCAGAGCCTGCTGCCCACGGCCCGGAACCTCGCCGCCGAGCCGGATCCGACACTGGCCGAGGCCGGTCAATGGGCCGTGAGGCGACTGGAAGGGCAGGGAAAGGCGGCTAGCTCGATACCCTGACAAGCACAGGGAGACCGAGATGAAGACCACATCGCCTTTCGTCGTTGCGGCCCTCGCGGCATGGCTGCCCGGCATGGCCCTCGCCGACACCGACCACGGCAGCGGCAAGCAGCCCGTCGATCGCGGCCCGGCCAATGCCGATTACGAGCCGGCCTTTCCCGAGCAGGAGCGCGCGCCAAAGATGGAGGCCACCGAGGTCTCCGTAGAGACCTTCGCCGACGGGCTGGAGCGCCCCTGGGGCCTCGCGCCGCTGCCCGAAGGCGGCTATCTCGTCACCGAGCGGCCGGGCCGCCTGCGCCATGTCTCGGCGCAGGGCGAGGTGCATGAGCCGATCTCCGGCCTGCCCGAGATCGATGCGCGCGAGCAGGGCGGTCTGCTCGACGTGACGCTCAGCCCCGAGTTCGCCTCCGACCGCATGGTCTATTTCACCTATGCCAAGCCGGTGGACGGCGGCGTCGCCACGGCGGCGGCACGCGGCACGCTGTCCGAGGACATGAGCGCGCTGGAAAACGTCGAGGACATCTTCGTGCAAGGCCCGCCCGCGAACGCGCCGATGCACTACGGCTCGCGCATCACCTTCGACGGCGAGGGCCATGTCTTCATCACCACGGGCGAGCATTTCACCGACGAGAACCGGGTGCTCGCGCAGGAACTCGACAACACCTATGGCAAGGTGGTGCGGCTCAACCCCGACGGCTCCGTGCCCGAGGACAACCCCTTCGTCGGACAGGAGGGCGAGGACGCAATCTGGTCCTATGGCCACCGCAACATCCAGGGCGCCGCGATCCAGCCCTCTACGGGCGACTACTGGACCATCGAGCACGGCCCCGCGGGCGGCGACGAGCTGAACCGCCCCGAGGCCGGAAAGAACTATGGCTGGCCCAAGGTGAGCTATGGCATCCGCTATGACGGCGATCCGATCGGCATCGGCGAGCCGCGCGCCGAAGGCACGGAAGAGCCGGTCTATTACTGGGACCCGGTGATCGCGCCCGGCGGCATGGCCTTCTACGAGGGCGGCGCCTTCGAGGGCTGGGAGGGCGACCTGATCATTGCCTCCCTCGCACCCGGTGAGGTCGTGCGGCTCGACATCAATGAGGAGGGCCTCGTGGTCGGGGAAGAGGCGCTCGTGGGTGGCAATGGCCGCGTGCGCGACGTGGAAATCACCGAAGAGGGCGAGGTGCTGTTCCTGATCGACAGCGAAGCGGGCGCGATCATGAAGATGTCGCCCAAGGGCTGAGACATCCGGCCCTGCCCCCGGCGGCGATTGGCGCAGATCCGGGGGCAGGGGGAAAACAGGCGACCGAATCGCCGAGGTTCGCTAGGGTGCAGACCCGCGATATCCCCAATGGAGGACATATCGATGACCAAGCACGTGATCGACAAGCCCAAGGACCGCAGCGAGATCAAGGCGCGCGAATACATGCGTCTCGAACGCGAGGAGACCCCGCACCGGGCGGTGAAGGGCCTGCACGCCCGCAGCCTCGGCGCCCGCGGCGCGGCGCGGATGCGAGAGTTCCTTCGGATCGAGCGCGGTCGCGAGGCCTGAGATCAGCGGGCCCCGGCGCGGGGCCCGCCGCTTTGCATGACAGATCACCGATGATGCGGCGGCGCGCGCAGGCCGGGCGCCGCTTGCCCCTGCCGCGAAGCCGGCTAGGGTCGGCGCGAAGGGATCTGTCATGCCACGCTCCGCCACCACCCCCGCCACGCCGCCGCAGCAGCCAATGCGGGGCATCGGCTTCAAGGTCGCCTCGGTCTGCGTCTTCGTCGCCATGGCGGCGATCATCAAGGCGACCTCGGGCGTGGTTCCGCCCGGCGAGGCGGTCTTCTTCCGGTCCTTCTTTGCGCTTCCCGTCATCATCGCATGGCTGCTGTGGCGCGGCGAGCTGCGCCACGGGCTTGAGACGCCCAACCCCATGGGTCACCTGTGGCGCGGCCTCGTCGGCACGGCGGCGATGGGGCTGGGTTTCACCGCGCTGGGGCTGCTGCCCTTCCCCGAGGTGACGGCGATCGGCTATGCCGCGCCGCTGATGGTGGTGGTGCTGGCGGCGATGTTCCTGGGCGAGGAGGTGCGCCTGTTCCGGCTCACGGCGGTGGGTGCGGGGCTGATCGGCGTGCTGATCGTCATGTCGCCCCGGCTGTCGGTGACCTCCGATCCGCTCAGCATGGCCGAGACGCTGGGCGCGGTGGTGGCGCTGGGCGGCGCGCTCTGCGCGGCGCTGGCGCAGGTCTTCGTGCGCAAGCTCACCCGCACCGAGGGCACGGCGGCGATCGTCTTCTGGTTCTCGACCACGGCGAGCGTTCTGGCGCTCCTGACGCTGCCCTTCGGCTGGGTGCTGCCCGGCCCCGGCACCTTCGCGCTGCTGGTGCTTGCGGGGCTGCTGGGCGGGCTGGGGCAGATCTTCCTGACCTCGAGCTACCGCTATGCCGACGCCTCGTTGATCGCGCCCTTCGAATACGCCTCGATGCTGCTGGCGCTGGGCGTGGGCTATTTCCTGTTCGACGAGGTGCCGACATGGACGATGCTGGCAGGCGCCGCGATCATCGTCTCGGCCGGTATCGCCATCATCCTGCGCGAGCGCAAGCTCGGGCTGGAGCGCGGCCGCGGACGGCGCGCCATGAGCCCGAACGGCTAGGCCAGAGGGAGCTCGGGACATGGAGGGGATGACGGCAGCGTTCGGCCTCGTGATCCTGCTCGCCGCGATGAACCTCGCGGGCTATGCCACCATGGCGCATGACAAGCGGCGGGCGAGGCGCGGGCTCCGGCGCTGGCCCGAGCGGCTGCTGCTGGGACTCGCGTTCTGGGGCGGCAGCCTCGGCACCCTGCTGGCGCAGCGACGGTTGCGCCACAAGACCCGCAAGCAGCCCTTCGCGCGCCGTCTCGGACTGATCCTCGCCCTGCACGCTCTCCTCGCGCTGGCGATCCCGCTGGCGCTTGCCGCCGCCCCCGTCGCGACGGCGGCACAGGTCATGGAGACGCTTTGCGGGCCCGGGTCCCTCGGACCCGGGCCGGGCCAACCGAAGATCGACCGGGACCCGTGACGGGCAGAGAAAAGGGGCGGCGCCACCCGGCACCGCCCCCATGATCGTCCCACCGTCGGAAGCTCAGGCGCGCACGAGCTTTTCGTAGCTTTCGGCCACGTCGCGGGTCAGCGCGCCGACCTCGAAGTTGTAATCGCCGATCTGCCCCACCGGGGTCACCTCGGCCGCCGTGCCGGTGAGCCAGCACTGCTCGAAGCCTTCGAGCTCCTCGGGCATGATGTGGCGCTCGTGCACGGTGATGCCCTTGTCCTTGAGCATCGCGATCACGGTCTGGCGGGTGATGCCGTTGAGGAAGCAATCGGCCAGCGGCGTGTGCACCTCGCCGTCCTTGACAAAGAACATGTTCGCGCCGGTCGCCTCGGCCACGTAGCCGCGATAGTCGAACATCATCGCATCCGAGCAGCCCTTGGCCTCGGCGGCGTGCTTGGACATGGTGCAGATCATGTAGAGACCCGCGGCCTTGGCCTGGCTGGGCGCGGTCTCGGGGGAGGGGCGCTTCCACTTGGCGATGTCGAGCTTGGCGCCCTTCATCTTGGCGTCGCCGTAATAGCTGCCCCATTCCCAGGCCGCGACGGCAAGACGCACGGGGTTGCGCAAGGACGCCACGCCCATGTCGGGGCCCGCGCCGCGCCAGGCCAGCGCCCGCACATAGGCGTCCGACCAGCCGTTGGCCTCGAGCACCGCGTATTTCGCCGCCTCGATCTCCTCGACCGAGTAGGGGATCTCGAAATCAAGCAGCTCGGCCGATTTGCGCAGCCGCTCGGAATGTTCGACGCCCTTGAAGATCTTGCCGTTGTAGCAGCGCTCGCCCTCGAACACCGAGGAGGCGTAATGCAGCGCATGGGTCAGGACATGCACCTTTGCGTCACGCCATTCCACAAGCTGGCCATCGAGCCAGATCTTACCGTCGCGATCGTCATAGCCACCGGACATGGCGTGCCTCCCTGTCAAGATGTTCGGGCCAGCGCAGGTCTGCGAGACCGAAAATTGCGCCTCATGGGGCAGATCGCTAGTGCTTCGCCCTTGGAATGTCAACAAGGCTGACGTATTGTGACCCGAAGTCGAGCGACCAAGGGGGACGACAGCGCATGGCCGAGGCACCGGCGCCGCAGGGGGGATCGGGTCTCCTCTTCCTGACGGACGAGCAGCTCAGGAAGGGCATCGAGGCGATGTTCTTCGCCTATCGCGGCTTCACCGCCGACCCCGACCGCATCCTCGAGAACCGCGACATGGGACGCGCCCATCACCGGGCGATCCATTTCATCCACCGCTCGCCCGGCACCACCGTCTCGAACCTGATGGCGCTTTTGGGCGTCACCAAGCAGTCGCTCAACCGGGTGCTGCGCGCGCTCATCGCGGCGGGGCTGGTCGAGGTGCGGGTGGGGCGGCGCGACCGGCGCGAGCGGCACCTGCACCTGACCGAGGAGGGCGCGGCGCTCGAACGCGAGCTGTCGAACGCCCAACGCGAGCGGATGCGCGCGGCCTACCGCACCGCCGGGCCGGTCGCAGTGGCGGGCTTCCGACAGGTGCTCGAGGCGATGATGGACGACGACAGCCGCCGCCAATACGAGGCGCTGGCAGGAAGGGGCGGTTGATGAGCACCGATCTTGCGCATCTGCTGGTGGTCGACGACGACGCAAGGCTGCGCAGCCTGCTGCAGAAGTTCCTCGCGCGGCACGGCTATCTCGTCACCGGCGCGCGCGACGCGGCCCATGCGCGCCGCCTGCTCTCGGGGCTCGATTTCGATCTCATCGTGATGGATGTGATGATGCCCGGCGAGGACGGCATCTCGCTGTGCCGCTCCTTGCGCGAGACGCTGCCGGTGCCGATCCTGCTTTTGACCGCGCGCGGCGAGACCGGCGATCGGATCATGGGGCTGGAGGCCGGGGCCGACGACTACCTCGCCAAGCCCTTCGATCCCAAGGAACTGCTCTTGAGGATCAACGCCGTGCTGCGCCGCCAGCCCGCGCCCGAGGCCGTGCCCGAACCCGCAGCCACGCTGGAGCTCGGCCCGGTGCGCTACGACGTGGCGCGCGGCGAGATGTGGGAGGGCGAGACCCGGATCCGGCTGACGGCGACCGAATCGCAGCTGATGCGGATCTTTGCCGCCCAGCCGGGCGAGGCGGTGAGCCGCGCTCAGCTGGTCGAGGAGCTGGGCCGCGGCGACGGCCAGAGCCAGGAACGCGCGGTCGACGTGCAGATCACGCGGCTCAGGCGCAAGTTCGAAACCGATCCGCGCCAGCCGCGCTACCTGCAGACGGTGCGCGGCGAAGGCTACATGCTGACGCCCGACTGAAGCGGCGGGATCTGCGTATTTGAAGAAAGATGAACCAGGGGGCGCATCGCCTTTCATCTTTCGGCAAATACGCAATCGCCATGGGTCATCTGCGAGACGGATGATCTTCCCGGCGCTTGCACATGCCGCCGATCTGGGCTTGCCTGCCGGACATGACCACGGCGCTTCTCACACACCCCGACGGCTTCGACCACGCGACACCCCCCGGCCATCCCGAGCAGGTGGCCCGGCTCGACGCGGTGCTCGGCGCGCTCGAGGATTTCGACCTCCTGCGCGTCAAGGCGCCGCTCGCGGCGGAGGCGGATCTTTTGCGCGTGCATCCCAAATCCCATCTCGACGCGCTGCGCCGGGATCTGCCCGAACAGGGGGTGCACCAGCTCGATGCCGACACATGGCTCTCGCCCGGCAGCCTCGGGGCCGCATGGCGCGGCGCGGGCGCTGCGATCCGGGCGGTGGATCTCGTGCTGGGAGGCGAGGCCGACAATGCCTTTTGCGCGATGCGGCCCCCCGGTCATCACGCCGAGCGCGAGACGGCGATGGGCTTTTGCCTTCTGGGCAATGTGGCGGCGGCGGCGAAGCACGCGCTCGATCATCACGGGCTGAGCCGCGTGGCGATCATCGATTTCGACGTGCATCACGGCAATGGCACGCAGGACCTCGTGGAGGACGATCCGCGCATCCTGTTCTGCTCGACCCACGAGATGCCGCTTTACCCGGGCACGGGCGATCCCGCCGACACCGGGCCGCATGACACGGTGGTCAACGTGGCGCTGCGGGCGGGGACCGACGGGGCGGGGATGCTCGCCGCGCTGGAGGACAGGGTGTTTCCGCGCGTCGTGGCGCATGGCCCCGAGCTGATCCTCGTCTCGGCCGGGTTCGACGCGCATCGCGCCGACCCGCTGGCCGGGCTGATGCTGGAGACGGAGGATTTCGCGCGCGTGACGGCGCGGATCTGCGATCTGGCCGAAGTTCTCTGCGCAAGGCGCGTGGTCTCCGCGCTCGAAGGCGGCTATGACCTCGAAGCGCTGGGCGCCTCAGCGGCCGCCCATGTCAGGATATTGGAGGAACGCGGTAGATGAGCGACGCGACACCCGTGAACGAGATGAGCTTCGAAGCGGCGATCAAGGAGCTGGAGCAGGTTGTGGGCAAGCTGGAGCGCGGCGATGTCGCGCTCGACCAGTCCATCGCGCTCTACCAGCGCGGGGCCGAGCTCAAGGCGCGCTGCGAGGCGCAGCTCGCCGAGGCCGAAGAAAAGGTCGCGAAGATCACCCAAACCCCCGACGGGCAGGCGCAGGGCACCGCGCCGCTCGATGGCTGAGGCGTTCCGCGCCGCGCTGGCCGAGGCCGGGCGCGAGACGCAAGCCGTGCTGCGCGCGCGGCTTGCGCAGCACGATCTGCCGGTGGCGCGCGCGATGGAGCACGCGGTCGTGGGCGGCAAGGGGCTGCGCGGCTTTCTCGTGCTCGAAGGCGCGCGGCTGCACGGGGTGGACCGCGAAGCGGCGCTCCTGCCCGCCGCCGGGATCGAGGCGCTGCACGCCTATTCGTTGGTGCATGACGACCTGCCTGCCATGGATGACGACGATCTGCGCCGTGGGCGGCCCACCGTGCATGTCGCATGGGACGAGGCCATCGCGATCCTCGCCGGCGACGCGCTGCAGAGCCTCGGTTTCGAGCTTTGCGCCGATCCCGCCGTCGGGCCGCACCGCGCCGACCTGTGCCTCGCGCTCGCGCGCGCGGGCGGCATCGCGGGCATGGTCGGCGGGCAGGCCCGCGACATCATGGCCGAAAGCGCCGACGTGCCGCTCGATCTCGATCAGATCACCGAGCTGCAGCAGGGCAAGACCGGCGCGCTGATCCGCTGGTCGGCAGAGGCGGGCGCGGTGATGGCGGGGGCGGATGCGCGCCCGCTCGGGCGTTACGCTGCAGCACTCGGCCTTGCCTTTCAGATCGCGGACGACATCCTCGACGTGGAGGGGGACGCGGACAAGATGGGCAAGGCGGTGCGCAAGGATGCAGGGGCGGGCAAGGCGACCTTCGTGTCGCTGCTCGGGCTGGGACCGGCGAAGGCGCGCGCCGCCGAGCTGGTCGAGGCCGCCTGTGACGCGCTGTCGCCCTACGGTGCGCAGGCCGGAACCTTGCGCGAGACCGCCCGCTTCGTTATCGCGCGCGACAGCTGAACATCAGGGGGCTCGCCATGACCCAGACGCCGAACCGCCCCGTCACCCCCGTGCTTGACCGGGTGAAGATCCCCGCCGACATGAAGCGGCTGAGCGATGCCGAGCTCAAGCGCCTCGCCGACGAGCTGCGCGCCGAGACCATCTCGGCGGTGAGCGAGACCGGCGGGCATCTTGGTGCCGGCTTGGGCGTGGTCGAGATGACCGTGGCGCTGCACGCGGTGTTCGATACGCCGCGCGACCGCGTGATCTGGGACGTGAGCCACCAGTCCTACCCGCACAAGATCCTGACCGGGCGGCGCGACCGCATCCGCACCCTGCGCCAGAAGGACGGGCTATCGGGCTTCACCAAGCGCTCCGAAAGCCCCTATGACCCCTTCGGCACGGCGCATAGCTCGACCTCGATCTCTGCCGCGCTGGGGCTTGCCACGGCGCGCGATCTGGGCGGGCGGGGCCTTGAGGGCGAGAGCGTCGGCGATTGCATCGCGGTGATCGGCGACGGCGCGATGAGCGCGGGCATGGCTTACGAGGCGATGAACAACGCGGGCCATCTGGGCAAGCGGCTGATCGTCATCCTCAACGACAACGAGATGTCGATCGCCCCGCCCGTGGGCGCAATGTCTTCCTATCTGTCGCGGCTCTATGCCGGCGCGCCGTTCCAAGAGTTCAAGGCGCTGGCCAAGGGCGCGGTGAGCTTCCTGCCGCCCCCCTTCCAGGAGGGGGCAAAGCGGGCCAAGGACGTGTTCAAGCACATGACCGTCGGCGGCACGCTGTTCGAGGAGCTGGGCTTTTCCTACATCGGCCCGATCGACGGGCACGACATGGATCAGATGCTCTCGGTGCTGCGCACGGTGAAGGCGCGCGCCGACGGGCCGGTGCTGATCCATGCGATCACCAAGAAAGGCAAGGGCTACGGCCCCGCCGAGGAAGCCGCGGACAAGGGGCACGCGACCGCGAAGTTCGACGTGGTCTCGGGCAAGCAGTCCAAGGCCAAGAGCAACGCGCCCTCCTACACCTCGGTCTTTTCCGAAAGCCTGATCAAGGCCGCCGAGAAGGACGACAAGATCGTCGCCGTGACGGCGGCCATGCCCGACGGCACCGGCCTTGCGCGGTTCATGGACCGCTACGCCAGCCGCTGCTTTGACGTGGGCATCGCCGAGCAGCACGCGGTGACCTTTGCCGCAGGTCTCGCGGCGGGCGGCATGAAGCCCTTCTGCGCGATCTACTCGACCTTTTTGCAGCGCGGCTACGACCAGGTCGTGCACGACGTGGCGATCCAGCGCCTGCCGGTGCGCTTCGCCATCGACCGCGCCGGCCTCGTGGGGGCCGATGGCGCGACCCATGCCGGGTCATTCGACGTGGGCTTCATGGCCAACCTGCCGGGCATGGTGGTGATGGCCGCCGCCGACGAAGCGGAGCTCGCGCGCATGGTGGTGACGGCAGCCGCGCATGACGAGGGCCCGATCGCCTTCCGCTTTCCGCGCGGCGAGGGCGTGGGCGTGGAGATTTCGCCCGAAGCGCAGCCCATCGAGATCGGCAAGGGCCGGATCGTGCAGGAAGGCAGCCGCGTGGCGATCCTCTCCTTCGGCACGCGGCTGTCGGAGGCGGTGAAGGCCGCAGAGGCGCTGTCGGCGCGCGGCATCACGCCGACCATCGCCGATGCCCGTTTCGCCAAGCCGCTCGACCGCGAGATGATCCTGAAGCTGGCGGAAGATCACGAGGCGCTGATCACCATCGAGGAGGGGGCCGTCGGCGGCTTTGGCAGCCACGTGGCGCAGCTTCTCTCCGACGAGGGCGTGTTCGACGCGGGACTGAAGTTCCGCTCCATGGTGCTGCCCGACATCTTCATCGATCAGGCGAGCCCCGCCGACATGTACGAGACGGCGCAACTCTCGGCCCGGCACATCGAGGAGAAGGTGCTGTCTGTGCTGGGCGTCGAGGTGATGGGCAAGCGGGCCTGAGGCGCGCCTAGCCCCCATCCTTCAAAAGCGCGGCCAGCCCCGAGCGGTAATCGGGGTGGATCAGCCGCACCCCAAGCTCGTCCTTGATCCGGTCGTTTCGGACCTTCTTCGATTCGGCGTAGAAGCTGCGCGCCATCGGCGTCATCTCGGCCTTCTCGAAGGCCACTTCCGGGGGCACAGGCAGGCCAAGGAGCTCGGCGGCATGGGCGATGACGTCCTGCGGCGGGGCCGGGTCGTCATCGCACAGGTTGTAGATCGCGCCGGGGTTCGGGCGCTCGATGCTGGCCTTGAGCACCTGCGCGATGTCCTCGACATGGATGCGGCTGAAGACCTGCCCCTGCTTGACGATACGCCGCGCAGTGCCTTGCCGCACCTTCTCGAACGGCCCGCGACCGGGGCCGTAGATCCCCGCGAGGCGAAAGATATGCAGCGGCAGGCCGGGAATCGCCCGCCACGCGGCTTCGGCCTCGACACGCGCGCGGCCGCGCTTCGTCGCCGGGCGCAGATCACTGCTTTCATCGACCCAATCGCCACCCCGGTCGCCATAGACCCCGGTGGTAGAAAGATATCCGACCCAAGCGAAGCGCTCCGCGCGCGCGGCGATGGCATCACGCCACTCGCGCAGCACCGGATCGCCTTGCGCTTCGGGCGCGGCGGAGATCAGCAGATGCGTGGCCGCGTCGAGCGCCTGCGTCAGGTCGCTGCCCGGCCAGATCGCGGACTCCACGCCTTCAGCGCGCAGCGCCTCGGCCTTGTCGCCCGAGCGGGTGGTGCCGATGACGCGCCAACCGTCGGGCAGGAGGCGAGCGAGGGCGCGGGCGGAGTAGCCGTGGCCAAAGGAAAGAAGCGTGTTCATGGGCGATATGTGCCCGATGCGGCGCTAGCGGTCCAGCAGGGCGAGGGTGCGGTCGTCTGGCCCATCGTAGAAGGCGTTGAGAATTTCGCCGAAAACCGGGTCGGCGCCGGGCTGCGCGGCAAAGAGCGTGGCGGAGCTTCTGAGCTTCAGCGCGTCGATGCCGCCGAGGATATCTTCGGGCGCGCGGCCCCGATGCGCGAGCATGGCGCGGGAAATCTCGACGAGGCGCGGCCCGAGCACCGGATGGGCGAGATAGGCGCGCGCCTCCTCCGCATCGATGATGCCGTAATGCTGCGCCATCGGCGACTGGCCGAGCCCCCGGATCTGCGGCCAGACATACCACATCCAGTGGCTGCGCTTTTGCCCCGCCTCGATCTCGGACAGGGCGGTGGCGTAGCTGCCCTTCTGGGCTTCGACGAAGCGATCGAGGCTCATGACAGGAGCCTCAAGAGCGCGCGCTCGGCCTGCCGCAGCCCGGCGGTTTCGGGCAGGTCTTCCAGCAATGCGGCGCGGTCCTCCGCCTGTGCCTCGTGCAGGGCGATCACCTTGGGGTGGATGTAGCTGTTGCGGGCGATGGTCGGAGTGTTGGCCAGCCGCTCGGCCGCGGCCTCGCTCATGGATCTGATGGTCAGATCCTCCTCGCGCAGCGCGCAGGCCAGCGCCGCTTCGGAGCCGGCCCATGTGCGGAATGTCTTTGCGGTGATGTGCTCGGAGCCGGTGATCTCGGCCAGCCTGTCGTTGACCTGTCCCGAGGAGACCGAGCGCGGCGTGCCGTCCTCGTCCACCCAGCCGATCAGCTCCTTGCCGGGCAGGTCGTGCAGCTGCTCCAGCACCTTCATCAATGAGCGGTCCTTGAGCTTGCGGTTCACCTTCTTGTTGCCCTTGGCGGTGTAGCGCAGCCGCATCTCGCCGCCACCGAGCCGGATGTGCCGCCCCCTCAGCGTGGTCGCGCCATAAGTGCGGTTCTCGGCGGCGTATTCGGGGTTGCCCACCCGGATCGACACCCGGTCGATCAGCGCCAGCACGGCGGCGATGGCAAAATCGAGCTCGCCCGCCTCGCCCGACAAATCGCGGCGGATGCGGCGGCGGATGGCAGGGAGGGCTTCGCCGAAGGCGGCGAGATTGTCGAACTTGTGCGCCTCGCGCCAGGCGCGCCAGTCGGGGTGGTAACGGTACTGCTTGCGCGCGCGGTCGTCGTGGCCGGTCGCCTGCAGGTGGCCATGCGGCTTGGGACAGATCCAGACCTTGTCATAGGCGGGCGGCACGGCGAGCGCCTCGATGCGGCGGCGCTCGGGTCCGCGGGCGATGGTCGTGCCGTCGGGGGCGGTATAGGCGAAGCCGCGCCCGCAGCGGCGGCGGGTGATGCCGGGCTCGGAATCGGGATAGTAGACGAGCTTGGCGGGGGGCGGCATGGCAGGTCTCCTCGACCGCGCAACGCGCCTTGCATGGGGGGCGTTCCGCGCGCGGCGATCACGCTCTCGCGCGCCAAAGGTTCATCTTTCCGCAAATACGCATGCCACCGGTTTCGACCGGCGCATCGCCAGGGCCTCTCGCGTCACGCCTTCGGCGGGGTTGCGGCGGCCCGCCGGTTGGTATGTGATCCGAAGATGGAACATGTCGTCAAACCCTGGGCCGAGGTTGCCCCCCGTCTCGTCGCCGTGGCCGCAGGCCGCGAGCCTGCCGATCTCGTGATCCGCGGCGGGCGTCTCGTGAACGTGCAGAGCCGCGAGATCCTCGATGGCTGGGAGGTGGCGGTGGCCGAGGGGCGTTTTGCCTATGTCGGCCCCGATGCGAGCCATTGCATCGGCGCGGACACGCAGGTGGTCGAGGCGGAGGGGCGCTACCTGATCCCCGGGCTGATCGACGCGCATATGCATATCGAGAGCGGCATGCTGACCCCCGCCGAATTCGCCGCCGCCGTGATCCCGCACGGCACCACGACGATGTTCACCGACCCGCATGAGATCGCCAACGTGCTGGGGCTCGAAGGCGTCAGGATGATGCATGACGAGGCGCTGATGCAGCCCGTCAACATCTTCACCCAGATGCCGAGCTGCGCCCCCTCGGCGCCGGGGCTGGAGACGACGGGGCACGAGATCAGCCCCGAGGACGTGGCCGAGGCGATGCAATGGCCCGGCATCGTCGGCTTGGGCGAGATGATGAACTACCCCGGCGTGGTGGCGGGCGATCCCAAGATGCTGTCGGAGATCGCCGCCACCATGCGCGCGGGCAAGACCGTGGGCGGGCACTACGCCAGCCCCGACCGCGGCGCGCCGTTCCACGCCTATGTCGCGGGCGGGCCGGCGGATGATCACGAGGGCACGCGCGAGAGCGACGCGATCGACCGGGTGCGGCAGGGGATGCGCTCCATGCTGCGGCTGGGCTCGGCCTGGTACGACGTGGAGAGCCAGATCACCGCCGTCACCGAAAAGGGGCTCGATCCGCGCAACTTCGTGCTGTGCACCGATGATTGCCACTCCGGCACGCTGGTGAACGACGGCCACATGGACCGGGTGGTGCGCCATGCGATCGACTGCGGCTGCGATCCGGTGGTGGCGCTGCAGATGGCGACGATCAACTCGGCCACGCATTTCGGCATGGAGCGCGAGCTGGGCAGCATCGCGCCGGGGCGCCGCGCCGACGTGATCCTGACGAGCGATCTCAGGAGCCTGCCGATCGAGCAGGTCTTCGCACGCGGGGTGCTGGTCGCCGAAAACGGTGATCTGCGTGTCACATGCCCGCATTACGACTGGCCCTTGAAGGCGCGCGACACGGTGCGCCTCGGCAAGGAGCTGGTGGCGGATGACTTTCACGTCAAAGCCCCCGAAGGGGCGAACACGGTGCGCGCCAGGGTGATCGGCGTGGTCGAGAATCAGGCGCCGACGCGGGCGCTGGTGCGCGAGCTTCCCGTGCAGGGGGGCGCGGTGGTGCCCGAAGGGGCGGTGGCGCGGATCGCGCTCGTGGAGCGGCACCGCGGCACTGGCGGCGTGACCAACGGCTTCGTCGAGGGCTTCGGCTACGAGGGGCGCATGGCGATCGCCTCCACCGTCGCGCATGACAGCCACCACATGATCGTCGTCGGCACGGATGCCGAGATGATGGCGCGCGCCGCGAACCGGCTGGGCCGGGTCGGCGGCGGCGTCACCGTCTGGCGCGACGGCGAGGAGCGCGCGCTGGTGCGGCTGCCGATCGCGGGGCTGATGTCGGACGCGCCGGCGCGCGAGGTGGCGGCCGCGGCCCAGGCCATGGGGGATGCGATGCTGGATGCTGGCTGCACGCTCAACAACGCCTACATGCAGCACTCGCTGCTCGCGCTCGTGGTGATCCCCGAGCTGCGCATATCGGATCTGGGGCTGGTGGACGTCACCCGCTTCGAGATCACGGGACCATTCGAAGGACAGGACTGAACCAGATGGAGAAGACGCTGAAGATCCAGACGCCCCCCACCCCCGCCGCCGAAGCCTTCACCGACCCAGAGGCGGCGCTCGCGCGGCTGCGGGAGATCTACGACACCGCCTCGCGCTTCTTGTGCGAGAAATTCACCGAGACGCTGGGCGGCGGCGTGCCTGAGACGCGCTACCGCGCCTTCTACCCCGAGATCCGCTTTTCCACCGCGACCTTCGCGCTGGCCGACAGCCGGCTGAGCTTTGGCCACGTGGCGGGACCGGGCACCTATGCGACGACGGTGACGCGGCCGCGCCTATTCGGCAATTACCTCAAGCAGCAGATGCGGCTTTTGATCGAGAACCATGGCGTGCCGGTGGTGATCGGCGCGTCGGAGACGCCGATGCCGGTGCATTTCGCCGTGGCCAACGACGCCAGCGTGACGGTGCCGCAGGACGGGGCGATGGAGTTTCACCTGCGCGACGTGTTCGACGTGCCGGATCTTTCGACCACGCATGACGACATCGTCAATGGCAACGGCTTTACCTATCCCGACGGGGCGATGCCGCTCGCGCCCTTCACGGCGCAGCGGATCGACTATTCGCTCGCCCGGCTCGCGCATTACACCGCGACCGACCCGACCCATTTCCAGAACCACGTGCTTTTCACCAACTACCAGTTCTATGTCGAGGAGTTCGAGGCCTACGCCCGCCACGTGCTGGCCGATCCCGAGAGCGGCTACACCGCCTTCGTCGGGCCGAACAACCAGGTGATCACCGACCCCGAGGGGGCGATGCACATCCCCGCCAAGATGCCGCAGATGCCGACCTATCACCTCAAGCGCGACAACGGGCAGGGGATCACGCTGGTCAACATCGGCGTCGGCCCGTCCAACGCCAAGACCGCGACCGACCACATCGCGGTGCTGCGCCCGCATGCCTGGCTGATGGTGGGCCATTGCGCGGGGCTGAGAAACAGCCAGCGGCTGGGGGATTTCGTGCTCGCGCATGGCTACCTGCGCGAGGATCACGTGCTCGACGACGACCTTCCGGTCTGGGTGCCGATCCCGGCGCTGGCCGAGATCCAGATCGCGCTTGAGGATGCGGTGGCGCAGGTCACCGCGCTCGAAGGGTTCGAGCTCAAGCGGATCATGCGCACCGGCACGGTGGCCACCATCGACAATCGCAACTGGGAGTTGCGCGACCAATCGGGTCCGGTGCAACGGCTGAGCCAGTCGCGGGCCGTGGCGCTCGACATGGAGAGCGCGACCATCGCCGCCAACGGCTTTCGCTTCCGGGTGCCCTACGGCACGCTTCTGTGCGTCTCGGACAAGCCGCTGCACGGCGAGCTGAAGCTGCCGGGCATGGCCTCGGATTTCTACAAGACGCAGGTGGCGCGCCACCTGATGATCGGGATCCGGGCGATGGAGCGGCTGCGCGAGATGCCGCTCGAGCGCATCCACAGCCGCAAGCTGCGTAGCTTCGAAGAGACGGCCTTCCTGTGAAACCCGCCGATACCGTAAGGAAATGGCGATTTTTGCTTGCAATGACGCTTGTTTCATTGTGGGTCTAGGCAACACGCCGCGCCAAGCGGTGCAAGGACAAGCCCCGAGCGGGCTGTGGCAAGGAGACCTGGAATGGCCAAACCGATGACCAAGGCGCAACTCGTCAGCGCCATCGCCGACGAGACCGGCGGCGACAAGAAGACCGCCGGCGCCCATCTGGATGCGCTGGTCGCCATCATCACCCGCGAAGTGTCGCAGGGCGGCGCCGTGACATTGCCGAACGTCGGCAAGATCTACTGCCGCGAGCGCCCCGAGCGCATGGTCCGCAACCCGGCCACCGGCGAGCAGATCAAGAAGGACGCCGATAAGGTGGTCAAGATGACCATCGCCAAGGCCCTCAAGGACAGCGTCAACGAAGATTGATCGCGCTTGGGGCCGCGGTCTTGCGGTTCGGACGATTTGAGGAAAGGGTCGCCCCGAAGGGCGGCCCTTTTCGTTTTCGGCCCCCGCTTGCCGCTGCGGAGGGCGTGTATGGATATCAGGTCGCTCGGGCTCGGACTCGCCTTTGCGCTGATGTGGTCCTCGGCCTTCACTTCGGCGCGGGTGATCGTCGCCGACGCGCCGCCGCTCATCGCGCTGACGCTGCGCTTTCTCGTCTCGGGGCTGATCGCCATCGGCATCGCGCTGGCGCTGCGTCAGACGGCGCGGCTGAGCCGGTCGCAGTGGCGCGGGGTGGTGGTGTTCGGCCTGTGCCAGAACGCGCTCTATCTGGGGCTCAACTTCGTGGCGATGCAATGGATCGGCGCCTCGGTCGCCTCGATCATCGCCTCGACCATGCCGCTCCTCGTGGCGCTGATCGGCTGGGTGGTGCTGCGCGACCGGCTGCCGCCCATGGCGGCGCTGGGCCTCGTGGCGGGCTTCGCGGGCGTGGCGGTCATCATGGGCGGGCGCATGGCGGGCGGGCTCGACCTTCTCGCCGTGGCGCTCTGCGCGGTGGCGGCGCTGGCGCTGGCCACCGCGACGCTGGCGGTGCGCGGCGCGGCCGCGGGCGGCAACCTGATGATGGTGGTCGGGTTGCAGATGCTGGTCGGCGCGGCGGCGCTGCTGCCACCGGCGCTGGCCTTCGAGACATGGTCGGTCGACTGGTCATGGCCGCTCATCGTGGCCTTTGCCTATACCGTGCTGGTGCCGGGCGTGCTGGCGACGCTGGTGTGGTTCGTGCTGGTCGAGCGGATCGGTGCCGTGCGCGCGGCGACCTTCCACTTTCTAAACCCGGTCTTCGGCGTGCTGATCGCCGCGGTGCTCCTGGGCGAGGCGCTGGGCGCCATGGACGCGCTGGGCGTCGCGGTGGTGGCGGCGGGCATTCTCGCGGTGCAGCTGGCGCGCCGCCGCTCGGCGGAAACCGGCGCAGCCCGCGCAGCGGCGGAACAGCCGGGCGGGGTTGTCGGTTTTACCTCCGAGACAGCACAGGAGGACATCATGTTCGACTACAGCGACAGTCATTCCACGATCTCGTCCGACCGGGTCAACGGCACCGAGGTCTACGGCGCGGGCGGTGAGAAGATCGGCCATATCGACCACCTCGTGATCGACAAGAAATCGGGCAAGATCACCTATGCGGTGATGGGCTTCGGCGGTTTCCTCGGCATGGGAGAGGAGCATCACCCGATCCCATGGTCCAAGCTCGAATACGACACCGGGCTGAACGGCTACCGCACCGACATCACCGAGGAGCAGCTCAGAGGCGCGCCCGAGCGGCCCGAGCGCTGGTACGAGGACCGGCGCTGGGAAGAGGCCGCCTATACCCATTACGGGGCGCCCTATTACTGGATCTGATGCGCCTGCTGCGCAAGACGAAGGCCGCCGGGGACCCCCGGCGGCCTTTTTCATGATCGGATGCAGCCTCAGCCGATGGTGCCGCGCTGCCCGCCGGTCTGGCCGCGATCGAGCAGGTAGTGATCGAGCAGCACGCAGGCCATCATCGCCTCGGCCACAGGCACCGCGCGGATGCCGACGCAAGGATCGTGGCGGCCCTTGGTGACGACCTCGGTGGCGCTGCCGTCGAGCTTGATCGAGCGGCGGGGCGACAGGATCGATGAGGTGGGCTTGACCGCAAAGCGCAGCACCACGTCCTGCCCCGAGCTGATCCCGCCCAGCACCCCGCCTGCGTGGTTCGAGCCGTATTCGGGGCCGTTCTCGCCCATGAAGATCTCGTCGGCATTGTCGCGCCCCGTCAGTGCGGCGGCAGCCATGCCCTCGCCGATCTCGACGCCCTTCACCGCGTTGATCGACATCATCGCCGCCGCCAGATCGGTGTCGAGCTTGCCATAGACCGGCGCGCCGAGACCCGCGGGCACGCCCGAGGCGGTGACCTCGATCATCGCGCCGACCGAGTTGTGATCCTTGCGCAGCGCGTCGAGATAATCGGCCCATTCGGCCGCCGCCGTCGCATCGGGGCACCAGAAGTCGTTGCGCGCGATCTCGTTCATGTCGAGCCGCGCGCGGTCGATCATCTTTTCGCCCATCTGCACCATGTAGCCGGTGATCTTCAGCTCCGGCAGCAGCGCCGCCAAGGCCGCCCGCGCCACGCCATGGGGTCGCGGAGCGGGCCGAAGCCCTGGTAGCCGACTGGCACGAGGATCTCGTTCGGCAGAAAGACGCTGCCGGGA
>NZ_JAMYXC010000064.1 GCF_024159025.1 Limimaricola litoreus | reverse complement strand
GCTGATGCCGGCCGATCTGCCCGATCTCGATGCCGCGGCGATCGCGCGGGTGTTCGACGCCGCCGCCCGCGAGGATGGCGCCCTCGTCTGGCGGGGCGCCTCCGCAACGGGGCGGTTCGGGCATCCGGTCGCCTGCGATGCGCATCTCGCGCCGCGCTTTGCCATGCTGCGCGGCGCGCAGGGCGGCGCGGCGGTGCTGGCGCCCTACAGGGGGCAGACGCGCCTCGTCCGGCTGCCCGGCAATATCGCCACGCGCGATCTCGACACGCCCGAAGACTGGGCCGACTGGCGGGAAAACAGAGGCGAAGGGGACTGAACCCTCCGCCCCCACCACTTAAAGACTCGTCAAAACAACACTCGTCAAAGACACCCGCCGGTCAGATGACCATGAGCCGCGCTTCGTGACGCTTGAGCGCCTTGCGCGCCGATCTGTAGTTGTCGATCCCTTCGCGCGCCTGCAGCTCGGGGAAGAGCTCGAAGATCTCGTCGCGCAGCTCGGCGCCGATGCCCTTGAGCGTGTGATCCCCGGGCTGGAAGCTTTCGGTCCAGGCCCCGTTCGACAGCACCACCTCGTGCCGGTCGAACATGAAGTGGATGTAGCTGGTGCGCGGGACATCGACCGAGTGGATGCCCTTGGAGCCGATGAGATGCTTGGCCGCGGCGAGCACCTCGCTGTCCTCGAAGTAGAGCTGCGCCCGCTCGCCCGAGAGCAGCACCCGGTGGTTGGGCGAGACCATCATATCGCGCTCGGGCAGGCCGTTGCCCAAGGCGCCGGCGCGGATCATCACCGGCTTGAGATGCGGGCTGGTGAGGAACTGCTTGGGGCCCACCTGCTTGTGGCCGACCCAGCGGATCTCCTGGATGCCGTTGTCGCGGGTGATGATGCGGTCGCCCTCGCGCAGCTCCTCGACAAGGCGCTCGCCGCGCGGCGTGGCGATCACCGTGCCGGGCGTGAAGCAGGGCACGACGTTCTCGATCTCCTCGAACCGCATCGTCGTGCCGTCCTTGAAGTAGACGACGCCGTCCTCGCGGTCATCGGAAGTGTATTCGATCCGGTCGACCCCGCTCTCGCTGCCGGTCAGGTCGAGCGTGTCGTAATCGTCGCCGCCCTCGCCGCCGAAGACCCGGTCGCCGCCGTTGCCGCCGAAGAAGTCGTCGCGGTCGTCGTCGCCGAAGAGCAGGTCGGTGCCCTGCCCGCCGATGATCGTGTCGTTGCCCGTGCCGCCGAAGACCGTGTCGTCGTCGATGCCCGCGTCGAGCATGTCGTCGCCCGCGCCGCCGAACAGCGTGTCGTCGTCGTCCTGGCCGAAGATCGTATCGTTGCCCTCGCCGCCGAACAGCTCGTCTTGGCCGTTGTCGGTGACGAGGTCGCCCTCGTCGTCGCGGATGTTCAGGCTGTCGGGAAAGCGCGGGTCGAGGCCGCCATGGATGACGTCGTCGCCCTTGTCGCCGAAGATGCGGTCGTTGCCTTCGCCGCCGGTGAGGCTGTCATCGCCCTCCTCGCCCAGCACCAGGTCGTCGTCGATGCCCGCGTCGATCCGGTCGTCGCCGATGCCGCCGAAGATGGTGTCGCGATCGTCGCCGGTCTCGATCCGGTCGTCGCCCGCGCCGCCATAGACGGTGTCGCGATCGTCGAAGACATCCGGGTCGGGGGTGAGGCCCGGATAGGGGTTGTCGAAGCGGTCGAGGTCGGCCTTGCGGTCGCCGTCGCTCGCATCGATGCGGTCGTCGCCGGCGCCGCCATGGATCTCGTCGCGCCCGAGGCCACCGAACAGGCGGTCGTTCTCGGCACCGCCGAACAGCCGGTCGTCGCCCTCGCCGCCTTCGAGCCGGTCGCCGTTGCGCCCGCCTTCAAGCGTGTCGTCGCCTTCGCCGCCGAACAGCTTGTCGCCACCGTTGCCGCCGATCAGCTCGTCCTCGCCCGCGCCGCCGAAGAGCGTGTCGCGGCCGCCCTCGCCCATCAGCCTGTCGTCGCCCGCCTCGCCGTGCAGCGTGTCGTTGCCGCGACCACCATAGACGGTGTCGTCGCCAACGCCCGCGCGCACCGTGTCGTTGCCGCCGTAGGCTTCGATGCGGTCGTCGTCGGGGGCGTCGTCGCCCAGGATCGCGTCGTCATTGTCGACGCGGTCGCCCTCGGGGTCGCCGTCATAGGCAAGGTCGATCACGTCGTCGCCCATCGAGCCCTCGACGATGCCGTCCGGGCCGGGGTTGCAGGTCACCCGCAGCGCCACCTCGGCGCTGTCGACACCGCCGCGATCGTCAGTGACGCTGTAGGTGATGGTCACGTCGCCGTCGAAGTCGGCCTCGGGGGTGTAGTGCAGCGTGCCGTCGGGGTTGATCACCACCTCGCCGCGGCTGGCGTGGGCCTCGGTGACCCGCAGCGGATCGCCGTCGGGATCGCTGTCGTTCGCCAGCACGTCGATGGTCACGGCCATCCCCTGCGTGGTCGAGGCGGTGTCGTCCCGCGCGTCGGGGGCGGTGTTCTTGCCCTGCGGGTCCTTCAGGAAGCTTTCGATATTGTAGAAATCGAGCCGCTCGCCCGTGGGGTTCATGTCCTCGTCGAGGAACTGGATCCAGCCGCTGGAGCCGTTGCCGTCGCCATCGGGGACGACGTCCTTGACATAGACATTGCCCTGGCCGCGCAGATCGAGCGTGTCGATATCCTCGCCGTCATCGGTGCCGCCATCGACCTTGCCGTCGCGCCCGGCGATGAAGTTATCGTTGCCGGTGCCGCCGAAAAGCGCGTCGTCGCCGCCCTTGCCGTCGATCAGGTCATCTCCGGCACCGCCGTAGATCGCGTCATCGCCCGCACCGCCGAAGAGGGTGTCGTTACCCGGCGTTCCGTCGATCTTGTTGCGCGCCATCCGTCGTCTCCTCAATCGCGGGCAAACCTCCCGCTTCTCAACCGACTACCTGCCCGGTCCCGCCTTGAACGCGGGGCGGCGCCCCTTGGCACCGGCTCCGGCAGGGAGCCATCACGAAATGCTGCTGTTGTCCCCCCAGGGCCACCGGCAGACGCTCATGGTCCGTTCGTCTCGTCCGGACCGCCCTCTTCGGGCTCGACCCATAATTATGCCGGCCAGAATGGCGGACAAAGGGAAAAGTGTCCGAATGATGGTGGGATACGGGCCATCACCGGGAAAGTCGGTGCCCGATTGAGGCAAATGTGGCGAGGATTGTCGGGTGAGCAGAAACACCTGACCGGTAGATTTCTCTGAAATGGGGGATATTTCCCGGACCCACCGAAAAGACACCGCCCATTGCGTGCAAAACGGAGACAATGCTGCGATGAGCGGTCGCCAAGGCGCGACCCATCCCTGCCCGGTTTTCGCCATTATTCCCGTTGACGAGGCGCGATCAGTCGTGCCGATCCCGCCCGATTGTGCCGCGCGATACTCCGTCCGGGGCGATCTCAGCCGCCGAAGCCGCGCACACCGCTGTTGGTGCGGGCCGCGCCGAAGCCGCCGGTGCGCGCCACGCTCGAGCGGGTCATCGGCGCCGCGGTCCGCGTCGAGGGGCCGGCGCTGAAGGCATTGGGCGAGAGGGTGGTGCTGCCGCGCGCGCGGTTCAGTACGGTGCCGCCCGGCGTGGCGAAGCCGCCCCCGGACCGCCCGTAGAAAGGCTGCGCCCGCGCGCCGCGCCCGCCGAGCATGTTGCCCAGCAGATAGCCCGCCATCAGCGGCAGAAACACCGAGCCGCCGCCGCCGGGGCGTTCCTCGACCATGCATTCGCCGCCATGCTCGGCCTCGCACAAGGCCTCGTCGTCATAGCGCGGCGCGGTCTCGACATGCGCCTCGAGCGCTTGTCCGAAGCCCTCCTCGCAGCTTTCCGCGGTCACCCAGGTGCCCGGTCCGGCGGCGGCTTCGAGGCAGGCGTCGAGCGTCGGGAAGGCGGCGGAGGGCACTTCCTCCTCGCGGCAGGCGGCAAGGCTGAAGGCGGCGGCGCCCAGAAGCGCGAGACGCACGTGGCGCGAACGCTTGCGGGTGGCAGGGGCGGCTTGCGGGGTGGCGATGGTCATGTCGGTCTCCTCCTCGCGCGGTCAGGCGCGGATGAAATGCGGCTTGAAGCGGCTCAGGTCGCGGGTGATGAGCCCCTCGTCCTCGCGCAGGCCCATGGCCACGCAGGCCTCGCCCACCATCCAGGCCCCGACCACCGGGCGCCTGCCCTCGAACACCGGCAACGGGTGGTAGGCCTGCACGATCGCCGGATGGCCGTCATAGCCGCGATCGGTCGAAGCCTCGTGGTGTTCGGGGGTGGTGATGTCGATGCTCGCGCCTTCGCGCGAGAACAGCGGCTTGCGCACCTGCCCCGCGGCCAGCGCGGCGCGGGCGGCGACGCTGTCGGCCTCGTCCTCGAAAAAGGCGGGCAGCAGGTTGGGATGGCCCTCGTTGAGCCGCCACAGCACCGGCAGAATGCCCTTGTTGGACAGGATCGCCTTCCACGGCGGTTCGAGGAAATGACAGCGCGCGCCCGGCAGGGCCTCGGCGAAGTCGTCGCGCAGCATGTCCTCCCAAGGATAGAGCTTGAACAGCGCGCCGATCACGCGGCCTTCGCCATCCGCGAACTGCCCGGTATCCGTCAGTCCGATCTCGGGGATCGGCACGAAATGCGCCCCCAGCCCCGCCTCGCGTGCGGCCCAGGCCATGTATTCGGTGGTGGCGTAATCCTCCGGATCGTCGGGGAAACAGGCGAAATGCACGTCCGTGTCGGGTGCGAAGATCTCGGCCAGCCGCGCCACCAGCGCCTCGTGCAGCCCGTTGAACTGGTCGCTCCCCTCGGGCAGCCGGCCCGTCGCCACCATGTCCTCGAGCCATTGCCATTGAAAGGCGGCGCTCTCGTAGAGCGCGGTGGGCGTGTCGGCGTTGTATTCGAGCAGCTTGGCGGGCCCCTCGCCGTCATGGGCAAGATCGAAGCGGCCGTAAAGCTCGGGTTCGCCCGCCTCCCACGAGGCCGCGATCATGCCGCGCGCCTCTTTGGGAATCGCGAGCCGGTCCATGAGATCCTCGGAGCGCAGCACGTGATCCACCGCCCCGCGGCACATCGCGTGCAGCTCCGTGGCGGGGTCCTCGATCATCTCCTCGACCTCGGCGAGATCGAAGGCGTAGACCGTCTCCTCGTCCCAATAGGGCTCGCCATGCATGTGGTGAAAGGTGAATCCCGCCTCGCGGGCCTTCTCCTCGAGATCCGGGCGGGCGCCCGTGGCGATGCGCTGCATGGTCTGTCCTCCTGCGCGCAAACGGGCGCGCGGACTGGACCTAGCGCGCCCGGCGCCGCTGGGCCAGCCCCGCCGCCTGCTTCCTGATCGGATCGTGAGGATTCGCTGGTGCCGGTGGGGGGACTCGAACCCCCACGCCTTGTGGGCGGCGGATTTTGAATCCGCTGCGTCTACCGTTCCGCCACACCGGCCAACGCGATCCGCATAGACCGCGCTGGCTGTCTCGTCAACGCGCCTCAGATGCGATCCGCGGCAAAGGTGTCGCAGGCTGCGATGCTGCCCTGCTGGTATCCGGTGGCGAACCAGCGCTGGCGCTGCTCCGAGGTGCCGTGGGTGAAGCTGTCGGGCCGCACCGTGCGCCCGGCCTCGCGCTGCAGCGTGTCGTCGCCAATCCGGGCGGCGGCGTTCATCGCCTCCTCGATGTCGCCGGGCTCCAATGAGCCGAACATCGCCTCGGCGCTGCGCGCCCAGATGCCCGAGAAGCAATCGGCCTGAAGCTCGATGCGCACCGACAGCGCGTTCGAGGTCGCCTCGTCGCTGCGGCTCCGCACGGCGTTGATCTCGCCCAGCACGCCCAGCTCGTTCTGCACGTGATGCGCGACCTCATGGGCCACGACATAGGCGGCGGCGAAATCGCCGCCCGCGCCGAGTTGCCGCTCCAGCGTGGTGAAGAAGCCGGTGTCGAGGAAGATGCGCTCCTCGGGCGGGCAGTAGAACGGCCCCGTCGCCGCCGAGGCGCCGCCGCAGGCCGATTGCGTGGCCCCCTTGAACAGCACCAGCTCGGCCGGATCATAGCTTCGATCCAGCTCGTTGGCGAAGATGTCGGTCCAGATCTCTTCCGTATCGGCGAGGGTGACGGAGACGAACTGCGCCGCCTCCTCGTCGGCGGCGGTGATCTCGCCGCCACCGGTCTGCATCTGCCCGTCATCGAGCAGCGGCGTCAGATCGACGCCGAGAAAATAGCCGACGACCACGATGGCCAGCAGCCCGAAACCACCCGCGCCGCCCACCGCGACCCCGCGGCCCCGGCCGCCCGCGCGCCGCCTGTCGATGATATTGCCGCTGCCACGGCGTCCGCGCCACTTCATCCCAGCCGTTCTCCCCTTCACGCGATTGTCCGGTTGACCCCGCGACGGGGCCGTGTTCCTGAACATGTGACGTTTCACAGGTGATGCGGGTTCCATGCTGCGCCGTTTCTACGACATGACGATCTCGCTCGCGGCGCATCGCCACGCGCTTCCGGCGCTTGGCGCGGTGAGCTTTGCCGAATCCTCGGTCTTCCCGATCCCGCCGGACGCGCTGATGATCCCGATGATCCTGGCGCGGCCGCGCAAGGCATGGCTGATCGCTCTGGTCTGCACGCTGGCCTCGGTCGCGGGCGCGCTTCTGGGCTACTGGATCGGCGCGGCCTTCTTCGACAGCGTCGGCCAATGGGTGTTCGATCTCTATGGCAAGGCCGAGAAGTTCGAGACCTTCAAGCTGACCTACAACGATTGGGGCGCCTGGGCAGTGCTGGTGGCGGGCGTCACCCCCTTTCCCTTCAAGGTGATCACCATCGCCTCCGGCGTGACGGGGCTGTCGCTGCCGGTGTTCATCGTCTCGTCGCTGGTGGCGCGCGCGGCGCGGTTCTTTCTCGTCGCGGCGATCCTGCGCCGTTTCGGCGATCCCGCGCGCGAGTTCATCGAGCGGCGGCTCGGGCTGGTCTTTTCCGCCTTCTGCGCCATGCTCTTCGCCGGTTTCTACGCGATGAGGTATCTGTGAGCCGCCAGCTGACCATCTTTCTCGCCACCCTCGGCTCGGCCGCGCTGCTGGGCGGGGCCTTCGTCTTCCAGGCCTTCGGCTATCCGCCCTGCGCCATGTGCATCTGGCAGCGCTGGCCGCATGGCATCGCCATCGCGATCGGCCTGATCGCGCTGATGCTGCCCGGACGCGCCCTGCCCGCGCTCGGCGCGCTGGCCGCCGCGACCACCGCCGCGATCGGCGTGTTCCACACCGGGGTCGAACGCGGCTGGTGGGAAGGCCCGTCGAGCTGCACCGGCGCGGGTCCGGGCCTCGGCTCGCTTTCGGGCGGCGATCTGCTGGCGACCGACGGGCCGCGGCTCGTCATGTGCGACGTGGTGAGCTGGGAGATGCTCGGCCTCTCCATGGCGAGCTGGAACGCGCTGTTCTCGGCCGTGCTGGTGGTGCTCTGGGTCGCGGCGCTGCGCCGCAGCTGAAGGCGACCCGAGGAAACCCCTTGCCCGCGCCCTCGGCCTCGCGCCATGATCCCGCGCATGACAGATTGCATTCTCATCGGCGCCCCGGTGGACTGCGGCAAGAAGCGCCGCGGCTGCCTCATGGGCCCGGACGCCTACCGCACCGCCGGACTGGCCGAGGCACTCGCCTCGCTCGGTCACGGCGTCACCGACATCGGCAACGTCGCCCCCGACAAGGTGGAGGTCGCGCCGCCGCGCAACGGCGTGGTGCATGAGCTGGCGCTCAACGTCGGCTGGACCGCCGCGCTGATGCGCGCCGCGCGGGCGCAGGCCCCCAACGGCTTTCCGATCTTCATGGGCGGCGATCATGCGCTCTCGCTCGGCTCGGTCGCGGGCATGGCCGCACATGCCGAAGAGATCGGCCGCCCGCTCTTCGTGCTGTGGCTCGACGCGCATAGCGATTTCCACACCCCCGACACCACGACGACCGGCAACCTGCACGGCACGCCCCTGGGCTATGTCACGGGGCGCGAGGGTTTCGATGCCTTCCCCGAACTGCCCGCCACCGTGCCGGTGAGCCAGGTCGGCATGATCGGGCTCAGGAGCGTCGATCCCGAGGAACGCGCAGCGCTCGAAGACGGCGAGGCAACGCTGGTCGACATGCGGATGATCGACGAGATCGGCATCGCCAAGCCGCTGTCGGAGTTTCTCGCCAAGGTCGAGGCGGCGAACGGCATGCTGCACGTCTCGCTCGATGTCGATTTCCTCGACCCCGCCGCCGCCCCCGCCGTGGGCACCACCGTGCCGGGCGGCGCCACGGTGCGCGAGGCGCATCTGGCGATGGAGATGCTGTCGGACAGCGGCCTCGTCGCCTCGCTCGATCTCGTGGAGCTGAACCCCTCGCTCGACGAGCGCGGCCGCACTGCGGCGCTGATGGTCGAACTGACCGCCTCGCTGATGGGCCGCCGCGTCTTCGACCGGCCGACACCGCGCGGCCACTGACCGGCAGCCGGGGCGCGACGGGGCCGGCCCCGTCGCGCCTTAATGGTAGTGGAACTCGCCGGTCACGTTGCGCCACTCGCCCGGCGAGATCAGCTTGCGATGGGTGAAGCGCAGCGAATGCAGCGGCCCCTCGATCTCGTCCTGCCAGAATTCGATGAACTCGAACAGCTTCGGATGGTCCGGGGCGAGGTCGTAATCCTGCCAGACGAAGCTGTTGAGCACGTTTTGGTAGTCGGGAATCCGGTAGAAGATCTCGGCCGTCGTCAGGCCGTAGCCCTTGAGCATCAGCTCGGTTTCGGATGGCGATTGCGCCATGGAATGCCTCCTGCATGGCGCGCGGTCTCGACCGCGCCGTTCAATTCCAGCACAAGCCCGTGAAAAGTCAATTATCCCAGTTTGTTAGCCGACCCACCCGCTGGCTGCCAGCGGCGCGGGGCATCCTCTGTTGCGCCCCATATGGCGCGGGTGCTATAGGTTTGGCTCACAAGATATAGCAGTCACAAGACAGCAGGCTTCCCCCCGTGAGCGACATTCCCGACACACCCGAGACCGACGATTCCACGCCCGAGCGCCCCGTGCCGACCGGCCCCACGGTCTCCATCGTCGAGGAGATGAAGACCTCCTATCTCGATTACGCGATGAGCGTGATCGTCAGCCGCGCGATCCCCGATCTGCGCGACGGGCTTAAGCCCGTGCACCGGCGCATTCTCTACGCCATGCACGAGACCGGCAACGCGCATGACAAGCCCTACCGCAAATCCGCCCGCCCCGTGGGCGACGTGATGGGCAAATATCACCCGCATGGCGACAGCGCCATCTACGACGCGCTGGTCCGCATGGCGCAGGACTTCTCGATGTCGCTGCCGCTTCTGGACGGCCAGGGCAACTTCGGCTCCATGGACGGCGACAACGCCGCCGCCATGCGCTACACCGAGGTCCGCATGGACCGCCCGGCGGCGTTCCTTCTGTCGGACATCGACAAGGACACGGTCGACTTCCAGGACAACTACGACGGCAAGGACCGCGAGCCGACCGTCCTTCCGGCCCGTTTCCCCAACATGCTGGTCAACGGCGCGGGCGGCATCGCCGTCGGCATGGCGACCAACATTCCGCCCCACAACCTCGGAGAGGTCATCGACGCCTGCCTCGCGCTGATCGACGATCCGGATCTCTCGTCCGAGGGGCTGATGGAATATGTCCCCGGCCCCGACTTTCCGACCGGCGGTCTGATGCTGGGCCGCTCGGGCGCGCGCAAGGCCTATCTCGAAGGCCGCGGCTCGGTGATCATCCGCGCCAAGACCCACGTGGAGGAGCTGCGTAAGGACCGCTATGCCATCGTCGTCGACGAGGTGCCCTACCAGGTCAACAAGGCGTCGATGATCGACCGGATCGCCGAAGCCGCGCGCGACAAGCGGATCGAGGGCATCGCCCATGTGCAAGACGAAAGTGATCGCAACGGCGTGCGCGTCGTGGTCGAACTCAAACGCGACGCGACGCCCGACGTGGTGCTCAACCAGCTGTTTCGTTTCACGCCGATGCAGACCTCCTTCGGCTGCAACATGCTGGCGCTCAACGGCGGCCGCCCCGAGACGCTGAGCCTGCGCGGCTTTCTCACCGCCTTCCTCGATTTCCGCGAGGATGCGATCGCCCGGCGCACCGCCTATCTTCTGCGCAAGGCGCGCGAGCGCAGCCACATCCTGTGCGGCCTTGCCGCCGCCGTGTCGAACGTCGACGAGGTCGTGGCCACGATCCGCGCCTCGGCCGACGCGGCCGACGCGCGCGAGCGGCTGATGACCCGCGCATGGCCCGCGCATGAGATCATCGAATACATCAAGCTGATCGACGATCCGCTCCACCCGGTGAACGACGACGGGACCTACAACCTGTCGGAGGCGCAGGCCCGCGCCATCCTTGAGCTGCGCCTGCAGCGCCTGACCCAGATCGGCGTGCAGGAGGTGACCGACGAGCTGCAGGAGCTGGCCGCGAAGATCCGCGACTATCTCGATATCCTGTCCTCGCGCGAGCGCATCCTGACGATCATCCGCGAGGAGCTGCGCGAGGTGCGCGATCTCTTCGCCGTGCCGCGCCGCACCGAGATCGTCGACTGGGCCGGCGACATGGAGGACGAGGACCTCATCGAGCGCGAGGACATGGTCGTCACCGTGACCCAGGGCGGCTACATCAAGCGCACGCCTCTGGCCGAATTCCGCTCCCAGCGGCGCGGCGGCAAGGGTCTGGGCTCCATGCAGACCAAGGAGGATGACGTCGTCACCTCGCTCTTCGTGGCGAACACGCATGACCAGATGCTGTTCTTCACGACCGAGGGCATGGTCTACAAGCTCAAGTGCTGGCGCCTGCCGCTGGGCAGCCGCACCGCGCGCGGCAAGGCGATCGTCAACATCCTGCCGATCCCCACGGGAGTTTCGATCGCGGCAATCATGCCGGTCGACCGGCCCGAGGAGGAATGGTCGGACCTGCAGATCGTCTTCGCGACCTCTGCGGGCGACGTGCGCCGCAACGCGCTGTCGGACTTCACCAATGTCATGCGCAACGGCAAGATCGCGATGAAGCTGCCCGAGGGCGTGAGCCTCGTGAACGCGCGCATCGCCTCCGAGGATGACGACGTGATGCTGGTGACGGATTCGGGCCGTGCGATCCGCTTCCGCACCACCGACGTGCGGGTGTTCCAGGGCCGCTCCTCGACCGGCGTGCGCGGCATCCGCCTGTCGGGCGACGATCACATCGTGTCGATGGCCGTGATCCCGCATTTCGAGGCCGAGGCCTCCGAGCGCGCCGCCTATCTCAAGATGCGCCGCGCCATGGCGGGCCTTCCCGACGATGCGGAGACGGAAGAGGACGAGGACGGCGTCGCCGCCGGCGCGCTGTCGCCCGAGCGCTATGCCGAGATGTCGGCCTCCGAGACGCTGATCCTGACCATCTCGGCGCGCGGCACGGGAAAGCTTTCGTCGAGCCACGACTACCCGGTGCGCGGGCGCGGCGGCATGGGCGTGGGCGCGACCGACAAGGCCATGCGCGGCGGCCCGATCGTCTCGGCTTTCCCGGTCGAGACCGGCGACCAGATCATGCTGGTCACCTCCGCCGGGCAATCGATCCGGGTGCCGGTCGACGGCATCTCCTTCCGCTCCCGCTCGGCGGGTGGCGTGAAGGTCTTCGACACCGGGCGCGGCGAAGAGGTCGTCTCGGTGGCGCGGATCGCCGACCAGGGCGATGCGGTCGAGGCGGTCGAGGCCGAGACAGACGCCCCCGAGGGCGACGCGGAGTGAGACAATGCCCCGTCCGGACCACCGGACGGGGCTTTTCTTTGCCCGCCGCTGCGCCTATCTGGGCGCCATGACAGAACCCCTTCATATCGTCGGCGGCGGCATGGCCGGCTCCGAAGCCGCATGGCAGGCCGCGAACGCCGGCATTCCCGTGATCCTGCACGAGATGCGCCCCAAGGTCGAAACCTTCGCGCATCGCACGGGCGACCTTGCAGAGATGGTCTGCTCCAACTCCTTCCGTTCGGACGACAGCGAGCAGAACGCCGTCGGTCTGCTGCATTGGGAAATGCGCGCGGCGGGTGGTCTCATCATGTCGACCGCCGACCGGCATCGCCTTCCCGCGGGCGGCGCGCTAGCGGTGGACCGCGATCCCTTTGCCGCCGATGTCACGGCGCAGCTCAAGGCGCATCCGAACGTCACCGTGAGCTACGAGGAGATCAGCGAGCTGCCCGAGACGGGGCACTGGATCTTCGCCACCGGCCCGCTGACCTCGCCCGCGCTGGCCGAGGCGATCTCGGCGGTGACCGGCACCGGGGCCCTCGCCTTCTTCGACGCCATCGCCCCCATCGTCTATGCCGAGAGCATCGACATGTCGAAAGCGTGGCTGCAGTCGCGCTACGACAAGGGCGAGACGGAAGAAGAGCGCACCGCCTACATCAACTGCCCGATGACGAAGGAGCAGCACGAGACTTTCATCGACGCGCTGCTCGCCTCGGACAAGGCCGAGTTCCACGAGGGCGAGACGGCGGGCTATTTCGATGGTTGCCTGCCGATCGAGGTGATGGCCGAGCGCGGGCGCGAGACGCTGCGCCACGGGCCGATGAAGCCCGTGGGCCTGACCAACCCGCATGACCCAGAGACCAAGCCCTATGCCGTGGTGCAGCTGCGCCGCGACAACAAGCTGGGCACGCTCTACAACATCGTCGGCTTCCAGACCAAGATGAAGTACGGCGCGCAAACCGATGTTTTCCGTATGATTCCGGGCCTCGAGGACGCACGCTTCGCGCGGCTCGGCGGCATTCATCGCAACACCTTCCTCAACAGCCCGACGCTGCTCGATGGCGAGATGCGGCTCAAGGCGCGGCCCAACATCCGCTTCGCCGGGCAGATCACCGGCGTCGAAGGATATGTCGAAAGCGCGGCGATGGGCCTCTTGGCCGGTCGTCTCGCCGCCGCCGAGATCATGGGCGGCCGCGTGCCCGAGGTGCCCCAGACCACCGCCATGGGCGCGCTCGTCACCCACATCACCGGCGGGGCCGAGGCCAAGACCTTCCAGCCGATGAACGTCAATTTCGGGCTGTTCCCGCCGCTCGAAGGGATGCGCGGCGGGCGGCGCGGTCGCAAGGATCGCTACAAAGGCTATACCGACCGGGCCAAGGTGGCCTGGCAGGAGTGGCTCGCCGCGCAGGAGGCGGTGATCGCCTGAACCCTTGCCCTGCGGCCCCCAGGACCACATCTCGGGGGCAACCCCAAGCGGAACGGATTTCACATGCTCTACATTCTCGCTCTTCTTCTGCCGCCCGTCGCCATCATGCTGACGGGCCGTGTCATTCTCGGCCTCGTGGTGCTGGTGATCTGGTTTCCAGCGATCCTCATCTCGGGCGGGCTCGGCCATCCGATCTTCATCCTTCTGGCCTGGCTGATCATCCACCAAAGTGCGGTCAAGCGCGGCTGAATGCGCGTCACCCGCTTTGCCCCGTCGCCCACCGGGCCGCTGCACCTCGGCCATGCGTTTTCCGCGTTGACGGCGGCGGCGCGGGCCGAGGGCGGGGTCTTCCTGCTGCGGATCGAGGACATTGATCGGCAGCGGTCGAAGCCCGAATGGGAAAAGCGGATATACGACGATCTGCGCTGGCTCGGGCTCGACTGGCCCGCGCCGGTGCTGCGCCAGTCAGAGCGCCTGCCCGCCTATCGCGCGGCGCTGGAGCGGCTTTGGGCCGAGAAGCTCCTTTATCCCTGCGACTGCAACCGGCGCGACATTCTCGAAGCGGCCAGTGCGCCACAGGAAGGCGGCCCGCGCTTCGGCCCGGACGGGATGATCTATCCCGGCACCTGCCGGGGGGGTACCCGCAATGGACCGATGCCCGAAGAGACGCCGCTCCGCCTCGACCTCGCCCGCGCGGTAGCGCGGATCGACGGCCCGCTACGCTGGGTCGAGACCGGCGAAGAGGCCGGGCCGCGTGAGATCGCGGCAGAGGCGCTGATCGACACCATCGGTGACCCGGTGCTGGCGCGGCGCGAGATGGGCACCTCCTATCACCTCGCCGTGGTGATCGACGATGCGCATCAGAACGTCACCGAGGTGGTGCGCGGCCGCGATCTGGCCGAGGCGACACCGCTGCATGTGCTGTTGCAGCGGCTGATGGGGTTGCCCGTCCCCGACTATCACCACCACCGGCTGATCCGCGACGAGACGGGCCGTCGCCTTGCCAAGCGCGACGACGCGCGCGCTATCGGGCTTTACCGCGACGAGGGGGCCAGCCGGGCCGATATCCGGCGGATGGTCGGGCTTGGGGTCGGGCGCTAGGCCCGCCTCACCCCATCGGCTTGGTCAGCTCGACCTCATCGCCATCCCGCACCGCCGTATAGAAGCAGCTGCGCCGCCCGGTATGACAGGCGGGGCCGGACTGCTCGACCTGCAACAGAAGGCAGTCGCGGTCGCAATCGATGCGCATATCGACCAGCACCTGCTGGTTTCCCGAAGTCGCACCCTTTTCCCAGAATTCCTGCCGCGATCGCGACCAGTAGGTGACGCGGCCCGAGGCCAGCGTCTTCTCGATCGAGGCCGCGTTCATCCACGCCATCATCAGCACCTCGCCCGTGCCGGCCTCCTGCGCGATGGCGGGGATGAGGCCATTGGCGTCATAGCGGAGCGTCTTGGGGTCGAACATCGGCACAAACCTTTTGCATCCCGGGGCGTCGCGCCTATCTAGAGGGGCGACATCGAAGAGGCAAACATGACCGAGCGCGCCAGCGGCGAAACCGACCTGATCAAGCTCTATTCGCAGCGCATCCTCGCGCTGACGACGGAGATGCCCCTGACCGACCGGCTGGAGGCCCCCGATGCCACCGTGCGCCGCCGCGCGCCGCTCTGCGGCTCGACCGTGACGGTGGATGTGACGGTCGAGGATGGCCGGGTCACCGGCTACGGGCAGGATGTGAAGGCCTGCGCGCTCGGACAGGCGGCGGCGGCGATCGTCGGCGGCGCGGTGATCGGGCGCGACCGGCAGGAGCTTGGCCGCGCGCGCGACGAATTGCGCGCCATGCTGGCGCAGGACGGCCCCGTGCCGCAGGCGCCGTTCAAAGGATTCGAGGTGCTGCAGCCCGCGCGCGAGTATCGCAATCGCCACGCCTCGATCCTGCTGGCGATCGAGGCAGTGACGCAGGCGGTCGAGGAGGCCGAGGCGCAGCGCAGCGCCGCTGGCTGACAAAAAAACCGCCGCGCACCCCTCACGGGATGGCGGCGGCGCAGGCGGGACCTTCCAGGCCTCCGATCATCCGCCGGAGCATGGCTCCGGGCGGCGGACGGGCAATCCGCCGCGATGACCCGCGGGACCGGGCAGCGGCGATCGGAAGAAGATCCGGGCAGATCAGATCAGGCCGGGCAGCCACAATCCGACAAACAACAGAACCATGAGAGACGCCGCGCCCAGCGCGTCGGCGACGAGCGTGTCGCGAGAGCGGTTCACGACCAGTTTGAGTTCCTGTGCCATTCCGCGTCTCCTCTCTCGATGCTTCCGTTGCCCGTTTGTTCCCATATGGAGCGCGGCCTGTAAAGAACTTTATGAGAACATCTCGTTCTCTCATACCCAGCTCTCTGTTTCCTAAGAAAAAAATCCTAGCCGACCGAAATGAGACGGATTGCCCGGTCCTGCTCCATCAGCCAGAGGAGAACACGCGCGGAACGTCCGCGCTCTCCCTCCAGGGCCGGGTCGATGGTCAGCAGCGTGCGCGCATCGCTCTGGGCCAGCGCCATCAGCCCGGCGTGGCGTTCGAGATCGGCGATACGAAAACGCGGCAGGCCGGATTGCGCGGTGCCGATCACATCGCCCGCGCCGCGCATCGACAGATCCTCTTCGGAAATGCGAAAGCCGTCCTCGGTCTCGCGCATGATCTCCAGCCGCCGTCGCGCCGTCTCTCCCAATGGGGGCTGATACATCAGCAGGCATGTGGACTTGGCGCTGCCGCGTCCGACACGTCCCCGAAGCTGGTGCAGCTGCGCCAGCCCGAAGTTCTCGGCCCTCTCGATCACCATGATCGAGGCCGCGGGCACGTTCACCCCCACTTCGATCACGGTGGTGGCGACGAGCACCTTGGTCTCGCCCGCGACAAAGCGCGCCATGGCGGCGTCCTTCTCGGCGGGGGGCAGCTGCCCATGCACGAGACCCACGGCATCCTCGCCCAAGCTCGCGCGCAGCCGCTTGAACCGCTCTTCGGCGGCGGTCATGTCGGAGACCTCGCTCTCCTCCACCAGGGGGCAGACCCAATAGGCCTGCCGCCCCTCCGCCACGGCGGCGCGCAGCTTCTCGACCACCTCGCCCAGCCGTTCGGTGGAAACGAGCGCGGTGGTGACGGGCGTACGGCCGGGCGGCTTTTCGTCGAGTACGCTGACATCCATGTCGCCGTACTGCGTGAGCGCAAGGCTGCGCGGGATCGGCGTGGCGGTCATCACCAGCACATCGACGCCCTTGCCCTTGGCGCCAAGCTCCATGCGCTGGGCGACGCCAAAGCGGTGCTGCTCGTCGATCACGGCAAGCCGCAGGTCGCGGAATACCACGTCCTTCTGGAACACCGCATGGGTGCCGACGAGGATCTGGATGCGCCCCTCGGCGAGGGCTTCGAGCTTGCGGCGTCTCTCGCCCCCCTTGTCGCGGCCGGTGAGCAGCTCGATCACCACGCCCGCGCTTTCGGCCAGTGGCTGCAGCCCTTCGAGGTGCTGCCGCGCGAGGATCTCGGTCGGGGCCATCATCACCCCCTGCCCGCCCGCCTCCACGGCGACGAGAAGCGCCATCAGCGCCACCAAAGTCTTGCCCGAGCCGACGTCGCCCTGCAGCAGCCGGTTCATCCGGGCCTCGCTTCCCATGTCGCGGGCGATCTCGTCCACGGCGCGGGCCTGTGCCCCGGTGGGCGCATAGGGCAATGCGGCGAGCACGCGCCTGCGATGCCGCTTGTCCCCGACGCTCGGTCGCCCGGGGCTCCGGCGCGCGGTGGCGCGGGCGAGCGCGAGGGTGATCTGATGCGCGAGCAACTCGTCATAGGCCAGCCGCAGCCGCGCGGGATGGGTGGGCGAGAGATCGTCGAAGCCCTGCGGCCCATGCGCCAGCGTCAGCGCCTCCAGCCAGCTCGGCCATCCCTCGCGCTGTTTGAGGCCGGGATCGATCCATTCATCGAGATGGGGCGCGAGGCCCAGCGCGGAGCGGGCGGCGCCGGTCATCTGCTTTTGCGTGATGCCGTTCGACAGCGGATAGACCGGCTCGAAGGCGAGGATCTCCCCCTCCTTCTCGATCGGCAGCACGTGATCGGGATGCACCATCTGCGCCAGCCCGTCGAACAGTTCCACCTTGCCCGAGACGATGCGCCGCTCGCCGATGGGCAGGAGCCTCGGGACATAGTCCCCCCGCGCATGGAAGAACACGAGCTGGAACGCCGTCTCGGCATCTTCGACCGTGACGCGCCAGGGCTTGCCCTTGGCGGGCGCCGGCTGGTGGCGGACCACCTCGACCTCGACCGTCACAACGGCGGGCGGCACCACGTCGCGGATGGAGGGCTTGCGGGCGCGGTCGATGCCTGACTGCGGCAGGCTGAGCAGCACGTCGCGCGGCCGGGCCAGACCCGCCGCCTCGAAGGCGGGCACGGTCTTCGGCCCGATCCCCTTGAGCTTCTGGATCTCCCCGAACAGCGGGAACAGGATCTCCGGGCGTCCCTTGGCGCTCATGCGTCGCCGATCAGCGCGAGCCAGCCGTCCTCGTTCAGCACCTCGACGCCCAGCGCTTCGGCCTTGGCCGCCTTGGAGCCCGCGCCGGGCCCGGCGACGAGCAGATCGGTCTTGCCCGAGACCGAGCCCGCCACCTTGGCGCCAAGCTGCTCGGCGCGGGCCTTGGCCTCGGCGCGGGTCATCTTCTCGAGCGTGCCGGTGAAGACGACCGTCTTGCCCGCCACGGGGCTGCCCTCGCTTTTTGGCTGTTCGGCGGGCTGGATGTCGAGCCGTTCGACGAGCCGGTCGATGGAGCCACGCTCGCCCTCCTGGCTCATCGCGGTGACGAGGCTCGTCGCCACGGTAAAACCGATGCCGTCGATGCCGGTGATCTCGGCCCAATGGGGGCTTTCGGCGAGGGCCTTCTTGCGCATCTTATCGTCCTCGGCCTGCGCCGCGGGCTCCTGTGCCGCGGCATCCACGGCGGCGATCAGCGCCTCCCACGTGCCGAAGTGCCGCGCCAGCACATTGGCCGCCACCTCGCCCACATGGGCGATCCCAAGGCCGAAGAGCATGCGCCCCAGCGGCACGCGACGCGCGGTGTCGATGGCGTCGAACAGGGCACTCGCCGATTTCTCGCCCCAGCCCTCCCGATTCTTGAGCTGCTGCATCCCCGTCCCGTAACGGTCGCGCAGGGTGAAGATATCGGCCGGCTCGCTGATCCAGCCGTCGCGGTAGAACTGCTCGACCTGCTTGGCCCCCATGCCGTCGATGTCGAAGGCGGCGCGGCTCACGAGGTGACGCAGCTTTTCGACCGCCTGCGCCGGGCAGATCAGCCCGCCGCTGCAGCGGCGGATGGCATCGCCCTCCTCGCGCGGGGCGGCAGAGCCGCATTCGGGGCAATGGTCGGGGAACACATAGGGAACACTGTCCTTCGGACGCCGTGCCGGATCGACATCGGCGATCTTGGGGATCACGTCGCCCGCGCGGTAGACTTGCACCCGGTCGCCTTCACGGATGTCACGCCCCTCGCGGATCTCCATCCCCTTGGAATCGTGGCCCCGGATGTAGTCCTCGTTGTGCAGCGTCGCGTTCGAGACGACCACGCCCCCCACTGTCACGGGCTTGAGCCGCGCCACGGGCGAGAGCGCGCCGGTGCGGCCCACCTGGATCTCGATCTTCTCCAGCGTGGTCCAGGCCAGCTCGGCGGGAAACTTGTGCGCCAGCGCCCAGCGCGGGGTGGTCGAGCGCATGCCAAGGCGGCGCTGGAAGGACAGATCGTCGACCTTGTAGACCACGCCGTCGATGTCATAGCCCAGATCGGCACGTTTTGCCTCGATCTCACGGTAGGCGTCGAGCATCGCCTGCGGCGTGTCGCAACGCCGGGTCAGCGGGTTGGTGCAGAACCCCAGATCCCGCAGCCGGGCGATGGCGTCGAACTGATGCGTGGCGAGCGGTGCCGAGAGCTCGCCCCAGGCATAGGCGAAGAAGCGCAGCGGCCTCGCCCGCGTGATCTCCGGATCGAGCTGGCGCAGCGATCCGGCGGCGGCGTTGCGCGGATTGGCAAAGGTCTTGGAGCCGCGCTCGGCATGGCGGGCGTTGAGCGCGGCGAAATCGGCATGGCTCATATAGACCTCGCCGCGCACTTCGAGCACATCGGGCGCGCCGTCGAGCGTTTCGGGGATGTCGTCGATGGTGCGGGCATTGGCGGTCACATCTTCGCCCACGGCCCCGTCGCCACGGGTCGCCGCACGCACCAGCACGCCGTTCTCGTAGCGCAGCGACAGCGACAGCCCGTCGATCTTGGGCTCGGCGGTGAAATCGAGCGGCGCATCCTCGTCCAGCCCGAGGAACCGGCGCACCCGCATGGCGAATTCGGTCACCTCCTCGTCGGTAAAGGCATTGCCCAAAGAGAGCATCCGCGCCGCATGCTGCACCTTGCCGAACCCTTCGGCGGGCGCGGCGCCCACCTGTTCGGAGGGGCTGTCGGCCCGCTTGAGGTCGGGAAACCGCGCCTCGATCTCGGCATTGCGGCGGCGCAGCGCGTCATAGGCGGCGTCGCTGATCTCGGGCGCGTCCTTGGCATGATAGGCGATGTTGGCCGCGCCGATCTCGGCGGCGAGGCGCTCGATCTCCTTGCGTGCCTGCGCCTCGCTGAGTGCCGCGACCTCGATCGCTGCCAGGTCAATCTCCGCCGTCAAAGCCGTCTCCCGCGCGCCATCGCGGGACGCACCGCCCGCGCGGCGAACTTAGAAGCCCGGCGGGGTAGCGTCCAGATGCCGAAGGGTCTCAGGCGCCGATGGCGATGGGCGAGCTTTGCGGCACCGGCTCCGGGTCGCGCAGCACATAGCCGCGTCCCCAGACCGTCTCGATGTAATGCTCGCCCCCCGTCGCCTGGGCGAGCTTCTTGCGCAGCTTGCAGATGAACACGTCGATGATCTTGAGCTCGGGCTCGTCCATGCCGCCATAGAGATGGTTGAGGAACATCTCCTTGGTCAGCGTGGTCCCCTTGCGCAGGCTCAGAAGCTCCAGCATTTGGTATTCCTTGCCGGTCAGGTGCACCGTCTGCCCGCCCGCCTCGACCGTCTTGGCATCGAGATTCACCGAGACCTCCCCAGTGGTGATCACTGATTGCGCATGGCCCTTGGAGCGGCGGATGATCGCGTGGATGCGCGCCACCAGTTCGTCGCGGTGGAACGGCTTGGTCAGGTAGTCGTCGGCGCCGAAGCCGAACCCCTTGAGCTTGCTTTCGGTGCCGTCATCGCCCGAGAGGATCAGGATCGGCGTCTCGATCCGGTTCAGCCGCAGCTGACGCAATACCTCGTGCCCGTTCATATCCGGCAGGTTCAGGTCGAGCAGGATCAGGTCGTAGTCGTAGAGCTTGGCCAGATCGATCCCCTCCTCTCCCATGTCCGTCGCATAGACGTTCAGGTTGGCATGGGTGAGCATCAGTTCGATGCTCTTGGACGTGGTCGGGTCGTCCTCGACAAGCAAGACACGCATTCCTATCCCTCCGTGATCGGGTTCGCCGCTACGGGTACTTAGCCACCGGACGGTTAATTCCGTGTTACCCTAGGGCAAGTTTGGCAGTTCACCTTCAAGCTGTCTATACTTTTGTATAGACCGAGCTTGCAGACCCGCGGCGCCATGGCGCGCGGCAAGGCGTTCCCAGCTCTGCAGCTCTTCCTCGGACAGGCCGTAGGTCTCGAGCGCGTAGTCGCGGGAGATCAACCCCGAGGCGATGGCAAGAAGCAGGCGCGCCTTGCGTGAGGCGACCCAGCGCCCGGTCTCCGGCGCCGGCAGATCGGCACGCGTCATGACCCGGCCGTCGGGCAGCGTCACCGCCCGCGGCCCCTCGATTTTCTTCAGATACATCTCACCCTCCATTCACCCCGCGCCGAGCCTGACCGATCGGAGCTAAGGAGCGATGAAGCCGGGGGGTTGAGAATGGGTGCCATTTTCATATATTGCGCTGCGATCACCCGCGCCGCGCGCCTCCTCCCTCCCGCGCCAAGGATCGTCCCATGCTGCTCGACACCGCTCTGAACTCGCTGGGCTTCGCCAAGCCCGCTTCCGAAACCCGCGTCGTCGTCGCGATGTCGGGGGGCGTGGACAGCTCCGTCGTGGCGGCCCAGCTCAAGGAAGAGGGCTACGACGTCGTCGGCGTGACGCTGCAGCTCTACGATCACGGTGCGGCGCTGGCCAAGAAGGGCGCCTGCTGCGCCGGCCGCGACATCCACGACGCGCGCCGCGTGGCCGAGAGCATGGGCTTTCCGCATTACGTGCTCGATTACGAGAACACCTTCCGCGAGGCGGTGATCGACGAATTCGCCGACAGCTACCTCGCCGGTGCGACGCCCGTGCCCTGCATCCGCTGCAACGAGCGGGTGAAGTTCAAGGACCTGCTGGCCACCGCCAAGGATCTCGATGCCGACTGCATGGCGACGGGGCACTACATCCGCCGCGAGATGGGGGCCACGCGGGCCGAGCTGCATTCGGCCGCCGACGCCAACCGCGACCAGAGCTATTTCCTCTTCTCGACCACGCAGGAGCAGCTCGACTACCTGCGCTTTCCGCTCGGCGGTCTGGCGTCGAAGGACGAGACGCGGGCGCTCGCCGCGCGCTACGGGCTGTCGGTCGCCGACAAGCCCGACAGTCAGGACATCTGCTTCGTGCCCAATGGCAACTATGCCACCGTGATCGAGAAGCTGCGCCCCGGTGCCGCCGAGCCGGGCGAGATCGTCCATGCCGACGGGCGGGTGCTGGGCGAGCATCGCGGGCTGATCCACTACACGGTGGGCCAGCGGCGGGGCCTCGGGATCGGCGGGCTCGACGAGCCGCTCTACGTGGTCAAGCTCGACGTCGACGCGCGCCGGGTCGTGGTCGGCCCCAAGGAGATGCTGGCCACGCGCCGCGTGCCGCTCAGGGAGATCAACTGGCTCGGCGAGGGCGGCTTTGCTGATCAGGCCGAGCGCGAGGTGCTGGTGCGCGTGCGCTCGACACGCCCGCCCGCCCCGGCGGTGATCCGCCCCATCAACGCGACCGAGGCCGAGGTCGAGCTGCTTTCGCCCGAGCAGGGCGTCTCGCCCGGTCAGGCCTGCGTGTTCTACGAAACCGAAGGCACCCGGGTTCTGGGCGGCGGCTGGATCTGGAAGGGACGCTGAGGCTGAGGACCCCGGCCTAGCCCGCGCGGTTCAGGATCGCGCGGGCGGCGCGCAGCCCCGGCGGCTCGCCCCCGGCGCCGAGC
>NZ_JAMYXC010000112.1 GCF_024159025.1 Limimaricola litoreus | reverse complement strand
TGGCGCGGCGCCACTGCTCCAGGCGGTCATGCGGCCCGTCGGGGCGGCCCTGCGCATCCAGCAGCGGCCGCCCCAGCGCCATCGGCCGCAACGCGCCTGTCCGAATTGCCGACACGAGATCGGCTTCGAGGTCGCGCCCTCGATCCACGGCGACGCGATGGCTGAGCGCATAGAAATGGCGCGCGCGGTGAAAATCCATGCCGACCGTCGCAGGCAGGCCGGTCTCGGCGATCAGGCGTTCCGCCTCGCGGCCCCAGGTCAGCCCGTCAGATTTGCGGTTCCACAGCTCGATCCCCGACAGATAGGGCACCCAATCCGGCTCGAAACGTCGCCACGCCTCACGCCGCACCGGATGGGCAAAGACCGCGACACCGCCGCCCCGGCGGATCGCATGCAACGTCTCCATCACGGGCCGGTGCTCGGCCAGAAACCGGTCCAGCCCCCAGCTCAGCAGGTGGATGTCGTTGTCGGGTGAGGAATATTCGATCCCCGGAATGAGCTTGCAGCGTCGGGTCGAGGCCTCGGCGCAGGCCTGACGGTAGGCGCCGAAACGTCCCGGATCAAAGCCGGTGTCGTGTTCGGTCATCATCACCGCGTCGATCCCCAGCGCGCCGAAGGTTTTCGCGATGCGGCCAAGCGGCCAGTGACCGTCATAGGACCATGTCGAATGGCAATGCAGGACGACCCTCATCCCCGTCCCCCAAGACCACGGCGCAGGGTATGAAGCGCCTCGCGCATGGCGAACCCCGGGAAATCGGGATGCGCGTTGTAGCTCACGCGGTCTCGCCGGGGACGCAGGACGCCCGACAGGCTCTCCCCGATGCGGGGCCAACCTTCTCGGTAGAAATCGGTCCTGGGCCCGCGCAACACGAAAAGAAGGTGCAGAAGATCCCGCCCCAGATGCCGCGCCTCGGAGGGACCGGTTTCAGAGGTGGATCCGACCGGCGGCGCGTATCCCGGCTCCTGCGCCTGTGCTATGGCCCAAGCCGGGTAGTCGAGCCCACGGCCACGGGCCAAGGCCATCGACCCCCACATCCGACCGTTCAACTCCATGAACCAGGCCGTGCCCGCAGCGTCGCGCAACAGCTCGATCATGAAGGGGCCGCGCCACTCGGCCGCCTCGACGAAGCGGGTCGCGGCGGCGATCAGCCCGGGCTCCGGCGTCAGGGCGGAACAGGCGCTCGACCCCGATCCATGCGGGTTCATCATCCGCAGCCGGCGGTGCCCGGACCAGTGGGTGACGCCCTGTGCCGTCGCAAAGCCGAACAGCCCCTCGCCGACCCCGGCGATGAGCGGCTGCACCAATAGCGGTGCCGCGTCATCGCTGCTCGCCTCGATCTCGCGTGCCAATCCGGCCGCGTCCGACGCCCCGTAGAGATAATGCACCTTGTCCTTGGCGATGGCCCCGTCCCGTTCGGCGATGGCCAGCGCGGGCTTGGCGATCGCCGGATAGGGCAATGGGGCCGAAAGATCCGCCGCCCGCCGCACCACCACTGTCCGTGGCACCGCAAAGCCCGCGGCCTCGGCGGCCGCGATCTGCAGCGTCTTGTCGAGGGCAAGGCGCGACCGGGTGCCGACTGCTCCGGCAATGCGTCCGGCGGACAACTCCGCGCGTGCCGTCAGCCACAGCGCGGCGTCGTCGAGCGGCAGCACCAGCTCCGGCGCATCCGGGCCATCGAAAATGGCGCGCAGTTGTGCGGCCGATGCGGCAGCATCGCGCTCCGGCGCGGCGATCTCGTGCAAGCCGACCAGTGGCAGATGACGGGTGATGGGCGCGCGGCAGCCCTTGCGGGCGAAAGCCGAGACGGTATGGCCCGCGTCATGCAGTGAAAAGAAGACCTCGGGGGCGGGCAGCGCCTCGGCAAAGCCGATCAAGACATGGGCCATGTCAGATCCTCGATTTCACGGCGATGGAAAGGCGGCGCCTCCATCGGCGCATCGGCGCTTCGCGCCCGGTGATGATCGCCTCAAGGGAAGCAGGCGTCATCTCGTCGGTCAGGGACGTGCGCGCCACGGGCCACGCGCCCATGCGCGCGACGCCGCCGTCGCTCGAATACACACGCGAAAATCCGGCCTGTCGCAGGGCTTTCAGCACGCGGGCGTTGTAGCGCCCGAACGGGATCGCGGCTTCGGTCACAGAGCGCCCCGCCACTGTCTCGATCCGCGCGCGCGCATCGCCAATTTCGCGCTCGAGCGTCGTGGCATCCTGCGCTGTCCAGTCGAGATGCGCCGCACCGTGGCTTCCGATCGCATGCCCCATCGCCTGCAACGCCGAGATGTCGTCTCGCGACAGGTAATGCGGCGCGTCGATCCGATCCGCCAGAACGAAGATCGTGGCCTGGTGCCCCGCCGCGGCAAGCATCGGCGCGCCGATCTCAAGGTCCGAGCGGTTGCCATCGTCGAAGGTGAACAGCGTGCGCACCTCGTCACGATGCCTGGCGGCCAGTTCGATAGCGGCGGCCAGCAGATCCGGGCCAACCCAATAGCGTGCCTCACCGTCCGGCAAAGGCCGGGGCGGGCGGCCCAGCCCGTGCAAATTCAGTATCGCAGTATACATTCAGCTTCCCGTGCTGGTCTTTTCTTGCCGATACCGACCGGGTGAAGCCGATCCCCGTGACGCGGCCTCATGACCCGCGCCAGTTCCAGACATCACTGCCGTCGGGCAGGTAGCGGCCGATATGCGTCACCTCGATCCCCGCCTCGGGGAAATCGGGGAAACGCTCGCGCGGCAACTCGAAGCGCCAGGGATAGCCCTCGCCCAGCTTCGCTTCGCCAGGGCGCAGATCCCAGTCCTGCGGATCGGGGGACATCACGTCGACGAAATAGGGGATCCGCCGCGCGGTCTGCCAACCGGGCAAGTCCCCGAAGACCCGCATGCGAGCTGTCTCCATCCTGTATTTCGGTCGGTCGCCGATATAGACATTGTGGCTGCGCAGCTTGAGGTTTGTCGGGCGCAAGGTTACCGCGATCCGCGCGCCGCGGCCCGATCCGCCGCCCAAAGCCAGGTCGTTCGGCCGCGCCGGCGGTTCAAGAGCGTTGCGGCTGTCCATCACCTTCAATCCCAATATCGCACCCTGCCCGTCGACCGAGGTCACCTTGATGCGGTTGTCGCCGCCCCAATCCAGCACCCCCAGCTCGTCACCTTTGGCATATCCCTGCCCACCGGCCACGATGCTCAAGGTCTCGATCCCATAGGCGGTTTGCCGACGCTGGTCGAACAACCCTCCCTGCGGGTCCGAGATCGCACTGGCGATGTTGTTGATCAAGGTCGTGTCCATCGCGGTTTCGGGGCGTTGAAAGAAGACGCCGTACTGGTCCGATCCGGGCGGGTTGTAGAAGATATTGTTGGCGATGAAATTGCGCCCCTCGTCCGGCCAATCGGCAACGCTGAACTTGCTGCCCCACATCCCGATCGAGGTTACGGCGGTCACGAATTCGTTGAACACCACGCGCAGGCCGGTGGTGCCCGGTCCTCGGCCCAGATTCTGCGAGGTCAGGCCGATCAGGCCGCTGTCGGTCGTACGGATCGAATTGAAGGCGAAGGTGAGATCGTGGCAGCCCCAGTAGGCAGTCATGCCATTGCCATGCTTGCCGGTGCGATTGCCGATCCGGTTGCCGATCACCTCGCAATGGTTGGTCCGATAGTACAGACCGAGAAGCGTCGAGACACAGCGATCGATCGTATTGTTGCGCACCACCACACCGGAGCAACCTTCGAGCCTGATCCCGCCCAGTGCACAGTCGACGACCTCGCAGTCGACAACCTCCCCCCCCTCTACCCGTTCAAGCTGGATCGCGGCCTGCGCGCTGGAAACATCGCGCAATCGAACGCCGCGCAGCCGCACATCAAAAAGCTTCTGGCCGTCCGCGGAAGCCACGCCGAGCCCCGGACCGCCGGTCTTTTCGATGATGCCACCGAGCCAACGCACATGGCTGCCCCGCAGGACTGCGTTGGCCTGGCCGCCGATGAACGAGACTTCTTCATCCGACTGCATGCCGCCCAGCCGGATGAGCTCGATCCCGGCCTGATCGGCCGTCTGTCGAAACTGCCCCGGCTGCCGCAACCCGGCGGGATGGTTCAGCACCGCGAAGCGCCATCGCCCGGCTTCCTTGTAGGGTTTGAACGGGGCGGCAAGGGTGACGGTATCGACCCCGTCGAAGGCCGCGACCCGGATATCGGCCAGCGCGTTGGCGCCGCCCCAGAGCCGCAGCCAAGTGTTCTTCGTCAGGTCCTCGATCGCGTGCAGCGCGGCGAATTCGGAACTGGTGACCCGGGTTGCGGTCATCTCCTCGGCCCGGAAAAATTCGGAGGTCAGGGAGGGAAACTGCAGGTCCGACGGGGTCGGCAATTGGCACAGGGCCAGTTTGACATCCCCCTGGTATATTCCCGCAGAAAGAGGATTCTGCCCCTGCGGCCACGGTCCGACGAGCCGGTTATCGCCCGTCTTTGCCGGCGTGAGACCTTGCAGGATCTGGCTGCCATCGAGCACCGCTGGCCCCGAGCCGAAGCGCTCGCCGGTCAGATCGAAGGTGATCGGCATGTCTGGCGTGCCGTCATTGCCAAGCGTGATCGGCTCCCGGTAGCGCACGCCGCCTTTGAAAATCAGCTCCGATCCGGGAGGGATGAAGACCCAAGGGGCTGTCCGGAAGGCGGTCTCGGGGCTCAACCCATCTGCGGAGTTGTCGCCATCGCGGTAATCTATGAAATAGACCGCCGCATCCTCGGGCCGCGCCTGAACACCGCCTTTACCTTCCACCGGGAGGGGACCGGGCCCGGCGTCGAGATTTTCCAACGCCACCCCTTCGAGGGCCGTCACCGCGCCGGGTTGAGGCGGCATCGCCACCGAAAGACGTACCAATCTCTGCCCCGGAGCGGTTTCGAAACTCGCTCCGAATCGCCCCGAATAGGTTCCGCCGGACTTGCCCCAGTAATCCCGGCCGTTGTCGGCCTTGGTGTTGGCGCTCGGATCGCCCGGTGTCCCGGCTCTGAACCGGGTAAGGGTGCCGTGCGATTTGCCCGCGAGATCGATCTCGAAGCGATACCGCGTCTCCGGCTCGACCTCGAAATCAAGAAACGCTTCGGGATAGCTCTTGCTTCTGCTGTTGCCGATCACTTCCATGATCATGCGGCCCTTGGCCGTCGGAAAGCCCGCGTCCGGCTCTCGCAAGGACAAGGTGGTGCGGCGGTCGCTCGTTGACCAGGCATCGACATCGGCCTGGGTCTCGAACCGGGTTTCCCATCGGGGATCGGCCGCTGATATCTCGGGCAGATCGACGCTGTCGATCGCGCTGCCCGCAACCAGTTCGAATTGCAGATGCGCGCCCACATCCAGGGGCTGAAGCCGGTAGGCGACCCCGGTGGCACCGGGGATTTCAACGCCGTCGCGCAGCCAGCGCATGGCAGGACCCTGTGGCCCGGCTCCGTGGATGACCCCCGGATCGGCCAGCAAGGTCTCGCCGGGTTGAAAGCGGCGCCCCCGAATGCGCGAAGGCTCGACGCAAACTGCTTCCGCGGCTCCTTCTGCCCGAGACCGACACCATGGTCCATGACCGCGGTCGAGCACCGCCCGCAGCCACACCGGGCCCGGCGGGAGATCGAGTGCGATCCGACCGGTCCGCGCTGGCAGTCTCACCGGGGCCGACGGCGTTGTCCCGAACGCGATTTCGAGCGCGCGTACCGGGTCACGCCCCGCGCGTGGCAGTTCCAGAATGTCGATCCCGGCGCCATCCGCGCTCAGCCGCCACATCTCCTGCGTCACATGCCCGTCTCCGGGTGCGGCCGGCTCCACGGTCAGCCGGAAGGCCACCTGTGCCACGCCCCCCGAATTCCGGGCTTCGATGGCGACATCCGCTCCGGGCAATTCGTCTTGGGTGTTGATCATGACGATCTTGCCGTCCGCAGACAGGCGCAGCCCCGGACCGCTCACCGAAAAGCGCATGGCCAGGCCTTCGAACAGGTCTTTCGGATCAAGCTCGAAGGTCCCGCTGTCCTGGTCGAGAATCTCGTCGAAGAGCGGGCTCGTGACGCGGGGGGGCGCGCTGCGGACCGGACGTGCCGGGGCGATTCGCACGTCCCCCCCGCGGCGCGAGCCCTGACCGACGGCGCAGGTCAGGTCTGCTCCGTCATCGGCCTCGACCACCTTGTAGCTGCGCGCCGTCGCGCCACGAATAGGCATCCCGTCGCGCAACCACTGGCAGGGCTGATCCGCACCAATCTCACCTTGCAGTTCGAGCGTTTCACCAATTCGGCCCCCTCCGAGAAGGCGTAGTGTTCCAGACCGGGGCAACGTGGCAGGCATCCGACTACTCCGTGCGACAAAAAGGTTTGTGATGATTCAACGCGACGACGCGCGGCTGCGGATACGACGCAGCGCCGGATAGAGGCCCGGCAGAAAGCTCATGGCGTAGAGCCGCAGACTGCGCATATGCAATGGGGTAATGCCGAGCGCGGCGCGCAGGTAGCGGCGGGCGAAGCGCGGCCGACGTTCGCGCAGCAGCAGGCCACCCGCAGTCGAATAATGTTTCGCGAGGTCGGGCGAACGTTCGCCGCCTCGGCGCAGCTTGCCCGTCACGAAGGCGAAGCTCTTGGCATGAAACTTCTGCGACTTGGAGATCCGGCCGGCATTGCCCGCAGCGCGCACCGGAGAAGGAACGAGGTAAAGCGGCTCGGGAATGAAATGGAACTTGCCCAGCCGTGTCAGCCTCAGCGCAAGATCCCAATCGTTGTTGTTGCCAAGCCTCTCGTCGAGCCCCCCTGCCGCCTCCACGGCCGAACGGCGCAGCAGCATGGTCGGCAGATTCATGGCGTTGCCTGCCACGGTGCGCCTGTACATGTCGCCGCTGAGTGGCGAACTGCCGGGGGTCGGCCGGAGGTGGCTCGTGATCCCGGCGTAATCGGCTTCTTCCGCCTGTCCGTAAAACAGCGCCACAGTGTAGACGCCGATATACTCCTCGGGCAGCGCGGTCAGAGCCTCGACCTGCTTCTCGATCTTGTCGAAGACGCAGATATCGTCGCTGTCATGGAACGCGATCATCTCTCCTTGCGCCAGCGCGATCCCGGTGTTGCGCGCCGCGCTGGCACCGCCATTGCGCTCGCGCCGGATCAGCTTCACCCGCGGATCATCGAGAGCTGCCACTACGGCGGCGGGATCATCGGTGGAACAATCATCAATCAGCAGGATCTCCAGGTTGCGGTAACTCTGGCTGATCAGGCTGCCGACCGAACGCCGCAACAGATGCGCTCGGTTGTGAAGCGGTACGATCACGCTGACAAGATCTCCGTAACGCATGCGTGCTCCTACCTGCCCTGTTCGGAATTTCTTAGCCGGTGGCGAGGAGAAAGTGTAGTCGTATGCGAGCATATGATCGAGACCACGGAATTCTTGTGGCCCCTGCCGCAGAGCAGGCTAGGCTTGATCATCCCGATGCGCCGGTTCGCTCGATCTGGCGCACCGGGCTGCCCTTGAGAAGGCCATATTCTGTAGATATGGAAATAGGAACGCAGGCCTTGGCCGCACATCTAGGATAGACCACCGTTGGCTGACGCGACCATCCTCCCTACCCAGACGTCGGTCAACCCGTCACGCGCATCTGCAGGCGGCAGCCTGATGGTGTGGTTGTTCTTTCTAAGTATCACGCTACCCGTGAACTTCATGGTTGGCGGGTTGGCGATGGGTCCCTACCGCCTCTATCTCGTCATCGTTACCGTCCCGTTCTTGCTGCAGCTCTTGGCAGGAAAGGCCGGTCGCGTGACGCTGGTAGACGTGGCGATGATCCTCTTCGGGGTATGGGTCTTCATATCTCTGTATGCGGTCCATGGCACCGAGCGGATCGCGTTTGGCGGCAGTCTCATGATCGAACTGGTCGGCGGCTATTTGACCGGACGATTGCTGGTCCGCACCCCTGCACAGTATGAGAAAACATTTCAGATCTTCTTTATCATCCTGATGCTACTCCTGCCCTTTGCCTTGTTCGAGTTTTTCACCGGGCGGATGATCATCGTCGAGGTGATCCGCAAATTCGCCCCTTCGGTGAACAAGTTGAACGAATGGCGCATGGGGCTCTCGCGCACGCAGGTGGTGTTTCCCAGTTCCATCCTGTGGGGGCTTTTCTGCTCTTTCGGAATCGCGAACCTGTTCTATCTGAATACCGATAGACTGGGCCGCGGCATCTGGAAGAGCGCACTTACACTGGCCATGACTTGCTTCTCTATGTCTTCAGGGCCGCTGCTGTCGGGCATCCTTCAGACCGGATTGATCGTCTGGGATCAGATCACCAAGAGCCGTTGGATCTTGCTGCTGGTGCTAGGTTCGATCACTTATGTTGTCGTCGACCTACTGTCGAACCGTACGCCATTCATGATCTTCATTGAAACCTTCACCTTCAGCCCCGGCACCGCGTGGGCGCGCATCTTCATCTGGAGATACGGCACGGATGAGGTATGGCGGCACCCTTACTTCGGGATTGGCCTGAACGATTGGGTCAGGGCCTCGTGGATGCGCGGTTCGGTCGACAATTTCTGGCTTCTGACCGCGATGCGGCACGGTTTGCCGGCGATCATCCTGCTTCTTGGCGGTGCGGCACTCAATACCTTCTGGGTTCTGCGATCCAAACCCGGTACCCGCAAAATCTCGCAGATGCGTACTGCTTATCTAATCACCGTGTTCGGTCTTTTCTTCACGCTGAGCACAGTGCACGCTTGGGGCGCCGTTTCCGTCATGGTGACCTTCTTCATCGGCATCGGCGCGTGTTTCTACACGCCGCAACCCGAGGATGCGGCCCAGGTGGCCCCGACAACCGATCCGTTGACAGATGACACAATCGCAGACGCCCGCAGCAGACCGGCAAGAGTGCCAAGTGGTGTGAGCTATGCCCGCGCGCCAGCACCGAAACCTGAACCTCGACGGCCATCAGATGCGAAACGGGCCGATCCGAAAACGCCACGTTATTCCAGGCAGACCACCCCGGTCTCGAGGAGCCGTTCACGTACATGAACAACCCTTACAAAAAGCTTTTCCAACTGCTCGATCGGCGAGAACGCTTCCAGTTCGGTGCCTTGGCCCTGATGTCTGTCATCAGCGGCTTGCTCGAAGCCGCTGGTGCCGCAGCAATCCTTCCGTTTCTGCAGGTTATAGCGAACCCCGAGTTACTGCGGGAGAACGATATTTTCGCTTTCCTGTACCGGTTGGGGGGCTTCGCAACCGATCTGTCGTTCCTCGTGGCGCTGGGATCGGTATTGCTTGCCGTGGCGCTGCTCAACATCGGTTTCAAGGCCCTGACCACTTACGCGGTCTCGCGGTTCAGCGTGATGCGGGCTTTCAGCATCTCCACAACCATGATGCGGGGCTATCTCTTCCAGCCATACAGCTGGTTTTTGTACCGCAATAGCTCCAATATCTCCAAAGTCGTCTTGGGAGAAGTAGATGGCATGGTGCGCAACAGCATGCTTCCGGCGATGAGCCTTCTGGCCACCGTCGCGACAGTCACCAGCATCACGGTGTTGTTGTTTGTCATGGAACCGGGTGTTGCGATCGGTGCAGTGATCCTGCTTGGCGGCAGCTACATGATTACCTACACGATCACCCGCCGCAAGCTGCTTACCATAGGTCAACGCCGCTTCCAGGCGAATAGCCAGCGCTTTCGAATCGCTCAAGAGGCGACGGGAGGCATCAAGGACATCAAGATTCTGGGCCTTGAGGATACGGTGGATCGGCGGTTTCGCCGGCAAGCCTATCGAATGGCCAATATGCAAGCGAGAGGCTTGGTCATCCAGCAAATGCCTCGATACGGCCTCGAAGCCTTCGCTTACGGCGGCATGATCCTTCTGATACTTGCGCTGCTTATTCGCAGCGAAGGCGATATCCGAGACATGCTGCCGACGCTCGGTCTCGTGGCGGTTGCAGGTTCCCGCCTGTTTCCGGCCCTTCAGTCGCTCTTCTCGACATTTTCCTCGTTGCGGATGGGGCAGAGCACGCTGGACAACGTGATCAATGACTTGGCCGAGATCCGTCGCCACCAAGGGAGCTCGAAACCGACCGCGATTTCGAATGACGTCACCCCATTGGGGTTGCGAGACGCGCTAACGATCAGGAATGTCAGCTTCCGTTTCGAGCAGGCCGAACAAGACACTTTACATGATATTTCCATGACGATACCGGCAAACAGCGTCATTGGTCTTGTCGGAGGCACCGGCGCGGGAAAGAGCACGCTCGTTGACCTGATCCTAGGCCTATTGGATGCCAACCGGGGCCAGGTGCTGGCGGATGGGGTTCCGATTACCAACGAGAATCGGCGTTCATGGCAGCGTTCGATCGGCTACGTGCCGCAGCAGATCTTTCTCGCTGACGATACCGTCGCTGCGAATATCGCTTTCGGCCAAGATGCGACCGAATTGGATATGGAAGCCGTGATACGCGCCGCACAGGTGGCCGAATTGCACGACTTCGTGACGAAAGAGCTTCCAGACGGGTATGAGACCCGAGTTGGCGAACGTGGCATCCGGCTGTCAGGCGGGCAGCGGCAGCGTATTGGCATCGCGCGGGCGCTATACCACAATCCGGACATCCTCATCCTCGACGAGGCGACTTCCGCGCTCGACAATTTAACCGAAGCCGCAGTAATGGAAGCAGTTCACAACCTAGGCGGTAAAAAGACTATTATCTTGATCGCTCATCGACTGACAACTGTCGAGTCCTGCGATACCATCTATCTCTTAGAGAAAGGTCGGATGAAAGCATCTGGCAACTATGTGGACTTAGTACATAAAAGCTTTGATTTCCGCCGCATGGCAGGGATACAATGAACTGCATTACCAACACCGCAATCTACACTTGTGTTGTCGGCGATTACGACATAGTTCTACCGCCGCTTTCCAAGCCCCATGGCTGTCAGTTTCTCCTGTTTACCGACAATCCGCGACTTGATGTCGCGGGATGGAAAACCATACCGTTAGCCAGCCCAAAAGAGCTGCCACCTAATCTACAAAATAGATACCACAAACTTCTGCCACATCGGGTTTTACCTAGCAACACCCTGTCTTCAATATACATTGACGGGAATGTACGGATATTGAAAGACGTGCAACCATTGCTAGATGAGTTTTGGTCGAGCGGTCAACCGGTCGGACTGTTTCCGCATAAGGACCGAACCAAGACGCGATCCGGCGACGAAGTTGAGCACTGTATTGCGAACAGCGTCGTAGCAGACACATCACGCTTCACAACGGAATATGCTGAATTTGTACGGGCCGGCTTTCCCGATCCAGAGGGCTGCCTCTCAGAAAATGCAATCTTGTTCCGGCACCACGACGATCCGGCCGTAATGCGAGCTATGGAACGCTGGTGGGAACTAGTTTCCCGAGGAAGTGGTCGTGACCAAATTCCGCTTCCATTTGCACTATGGGAGAGCGATATTAGCAGCCATCGATTCAACTTCTCATATCGCGAGAAAAACCCATATTTCGATAGGTACTCTCATTGGCGAAATGATGGTTTTCTAGCTTGGCTGAGAGCCTATACCTCTGGCCGCCGGCGGGAGTCTCGGGCACACCGGTGGAGCGCATATGGTTACAGCATTTTCTACAAATACTATCTGCGGACCCAAAGACAGTTCACACAAAGACCTCAGTAAATATTTGATCTTCAATGCCCATCTATCACGGAATAGGGCGCGCTATATATACCCATTAGCCCACGCAAGTAGCCGTAACAACTGGCCAGACTTAGTACACCAAGTCCGTAATCGCGCCAAGCCTTACGGCGATCAACTATCAACAAAAATGTACCCCGAGCAATACGGCCAATACCTTCGATACCGCTGTTGATGGCGCCTCGCATGGCGTATTTAAACTGCGGTCGTCCGCCCAAACGCTCTATAAGTACACCACAAGAGGCTCGACGGATATTGCGCTCCATATGCCAGCCTAGTGTCGCTCGCCTCGCAGGATACTCTTCGAAAACTTGAGCCTCTTCGACCCAGACAATCTTTCTATCACAACTTCGGACTCTCTGAAATAGTTCAGAATCCGACCCACCTGTGAGCCTCAATCTCGTATCAAACCTAAGGCCAGGATACTCCCGATCGGGCGAACCTGCAAATATCTCGGAAGTGACCATAGTGTTGTTCGTAGGTGCGGATGACAGCAGCATACCTGTCGCGCGACTACCCAAGCGATACCGCGGCAACCAGTCAGGCGCAGTTTCGCCGAATTCCTTAATAACTGGACCGTTTAGAACGTCGGCGTCATAAATACGACTGGCTTCGACCAGTCTAGTCAACCAGTCCTCCGCGACCCATTCGTCATCATCGATAAAGATGATCCAATCACACCCCCGTTTCAGGGCCGCCTCGACGCCGGCATTTCGAGCGAAAGGTATGCCCTCCGCGGGTTCGAAAATGTAATCAATCTGCAGTTGCTGACGGCGTTCTGCTACACAAGCTTCCGCCCCGGACTTTTCACCGTTTTCGACGACTACGACAGATACGGACAATTCTCGGCTCGCATGCTCTATCGCAGGCGGCAGACTATCCAGACACCGAGCCAGCATCACCGGGCGCCCCCGCGTGCACAAGGTGATACAAATTTTCATCACATCGCTCCTCCGGCACTGCCCGGTACTCGTAGGTATCACCCTCCCGCCGAAAGCGACAGATCATTTCCAACCCGATCGACTTCTGGTATCGCATGACCTTGAAGTTGACCACGATGGATGGCGTAGCCGAATGAGCATCAGAATTGCCCTCTGCTTCTTTGGCATCACGCGCTCCCTATCGCATACCTTGCCGTCGATCGAAGAGAACGTCCTTGACCCTGCGCGCGCGGCCGGTGAACTGAGGGTCTTTGCTCATTTTTTCAATCAACAGCATATTGCCAATCCCCGCAGCGGGGAAATTGGACAGCTTCGGCCGAATGAGCACGAGTTGCTACCGTGCGATTCCCTGCAGCTCGAACAACCAGATCATTGTCTCGAAGAACGCGGATTTGATCGGATCAAGAGCTATGGCGATGACCACTGGAAGGACGAATTTGCTTCGATCAGGAATTTGGTCCATCAGTTGCACTCACTGGACCGCGTCACTACTGCCGCCCTAGCCTTCGAGCCAGACATCTGCATCTTCTGTCGCCCTGACCTTCGTTACCACGACAGCCTCGCCGGCGAAATTGCTGAGGCGCTACGAACGCGGAGGCCCCAAGTCAGCCTGCCTCGCTGGCAATCATGGCGGGGGCAAAACGATCGCTTCGCAATCTGTACAGGAGAAAAGGCAACCTCGGCCTATGGTCGACGTATAGGCATGGTCCAAGCCTATTGCGAATGGGCGGGAGGCCCCTTGCACGCTGAAGGCTTGGTGCATTTCACCCTGCGACGCAGCGGGATCAAGATCAGGCGCAACGACCTGCGCGCAAGCCGGATCCGGCACAATGGGATCATGGTCGCTGAGAATTTCGATGAGATGCCCCGCAAACCGGAAATCCAGTATCGCCTGCGGAAAAGTCTAGCTTACCAAGTCCGTCGCTCCGGCTTTGAAGATATCGCCCGCACTATTACCAATCATCTACGGAGCAACTCCGAATAAAGCCCCACCATCCGCTCCGCCTTTCGCGGCCAGAGGCCCTCGGCCTCCACTTTGGCGCGGGCTGCCTGGCTCATCCGGGATCGACGCTCCGGGTCATCGGCGAGGGTCGTGACGCTTTGTGCGATGTCGCGCGACAAGGCCTCTGGCGTTGAGAGCGGAAGGCGGATTCCGCAGTCGTCGTCCAGGATGAAGTCGGGCCCGCCATAGGCCACCGAAATCACCGGCAAACCGGCCCGCAGCGCTTCGTACAGCACGCCGCCCGCGGGCTCCCGGAACGAGGGGAACACGAAAACATCGGCCTCATCATAGAGGCGGTCCACCTCGTCGCGCGGCACCCGGCCCAGAAATGTGATCCGGTCCGCCACACCGAGGCGGTCTGCTTCGGCCCGGGCCAGCGCGATCTCTTCGCCGGCTCCGGCGGAGGTGAGGGTGATGTCGGGACGGTCATGCAGGTGGGCCATGGCGCGCACGACATCGCGCAACCCCTTTGTCCGCACGCCGCGCCCGACGTGCAAAAGCCGCAGAGCTGCGCCCGTCGCGGGCGCTTTTGGCGGAGCCAAACCGTCGATTCCAAGTTCGAGAACCGGCTCGAACCGCCTGAGCGGCACCGGCGCGAGAATATCCTTCATGTAAGGTGCGACGCCAAGCACGAGATCGGCCTCGGCATAGCTGCGACGCAGCCACGGATCGCGCCGCAAGCGCATCTGGTCGAAAGCACGCAGCCGGGTGAACCACTGCGCGGTGCCCGTCTCGGCCACGAAACCCTGCGGGGTCGGAAGCCCGCCACCCAGCGGCCCGATGACATAGGGAATGCCGTGGTCGCGCAGGGGGGTGGGGTATCGCGCGGCCTGCGGCATGAGCTGATGCAGGACGTCGAAAGACCGCCCCTCTGCGATCCGATCGCGCAGCCAGCGGTTCACGTTTCGGTGGAGCAGGGGCCACGCGGGCTTGAGCATCGCATTGAGACGCTCGGCGCGCCGCGGCAGACGCGGCTCCGGCCAGGTCACCACTTCGGCGCCGGGAAGCTGCTCGGCCAATGCGGGCCGACCGGCCCGCTGCAGTGCCAGCACCGTCAGCTCGACACGCGTCGACAGGGCCTCGGCCCATTTGAATGCCACATAGGCCTCGCCGACATCGGTTCCGTCGAAGCCCGGCGACAGCAGAACGACCTTCATCGGGCGGTCTCGGGCCAGATGTCGCGGCTGCTTGCCAGCACGGCACGGAAGTAGCGCCCCTTTTCGCGAATTCGTGGCGAGCGCGACACCAACGAGGCGAGGCTCCAACTGACGGCGCGCGAGGCGTTGAACAGGAGCATCAGCAGATAGGCCGCGATCGCCGAAGCTCGACCCCGATGCTTGAGGTGAAGCCGGACCAACGCGCCCGCGAGCAGCACGTTGCGCCTATGGCTCAGCCGCTTTTGCGAACCGCCTTCGAGATGAGTGATCGCGCCGACCGGCGACAGGAACAGCTTCCAGCCCGCCGCGCGGATGCGGCAACTCCAGTCGACCTCCTCCCCGAAGAAATAGAAGGCTTCGTCGAAGCGCCCGACCTGCTCGATGACCGTCCGGCGCACCAGAAAGAAACAGCCCGAGACCGTCTCGACCTCGCGCTCGTCGTCGCGCTGCCAGTGGCGCAGTTGGTAACGTCCGAAAAACCGCGGACGACGCAGCCGCGACAGGCCGAAGACGTCGAGCGAGAGGTTGAGCAGCGAAGGAAACATCGAACAGACCCGTTGGCCCGTGCCATCCTCGTTGAGCACCCGACAGCTCATCGCGCCGACATCCGGGTGACGCCGCAGCCAGTCGACGCTGTCGGGCAAAACCGTGCCATGCACCAGCGTGTCGGAGTTCAACAACAATACGAAGTCCCCGCGCGCTTGCGCCATCGCCTGATTGTTCGCGGCTGCAAAGCCGCGGTTCTCGTCATTGCGGATCAACTCGACCTGCGGAAACTCGCGCGCGATCATCTCGGCCGACCCATCGTCGCTGGCATTGTCGACGACGATCACCTCGGAGCTCATCCCCTCCAGCCCCTGCATGACGGTGACGAGACAGTCCCGCGTCAGCTGCAAGGTGTTCCAGTTGACGATGATGATCGACAGATCGGTGCCTGCATCGGCATCCATGGCAGGCGCGGTCATCCGAACATCTTTCTGAGCTTCTTGGTGACGAGATGCGGCTGACGCAGGGCGCGCAGGACGAGACCCGTGCGATCGCGGTAATCACCATAGCGGCTGATCGGAAGATCCAGAAGCTCGGGCCATCCTTGTCGAACCACCGCCTGGATCATCCGGTTCGACCGGTCCTGCATGCGCCGCCAGTCCGGCGGCAAGGACAGCATCGCCACGAAGCTGCGCCGCGAGATCAGCGGATGCAGGCGCAGCGGCGTGACCGAGGCATAGCTCGGGGCGAAGCCCCAGCATCCCATGCGCAGTTCCAGATAAGCAAGGTCAAGCTGCAGCAGCGTCGGCAGGTGGCGAACGCCGTCCAGCCAGCGCGCAACATGTGGTAGCATCTCAGGCTGTGGCGGCAGGCCCATGCGGGCCCAAAGCCCGTCCGGATCGAGCGGCGTGCCGTCGTCATCGGTGGCGCGCCAGAAAAAGCCGCGGCCGATCTCGCCACCGAGCCCCCCTATGAAGAATTCGCGGTCGCGCAGCGCATGGGTGGTCGGATGCGTGCGCATATGGGGCCCACCAAAGGTGTAACCCGTCCGCGCATGCCAGTCCTGCGCCACCGCGCCGTCCGCTTCGCGCAGCGGAATGATTCGATGCTCCAGATCGAACCGCGATGCCAGCTCTTCGGCCCGGATGCGATCAAGCTCGACCCCCTCGGCCCGCACGGTGACGAATGTGAACGCGTCGCGCATCTCGCGCCCGGCTGCGACCAGCATCCGCGTCTCGTTGCCGGCCGTGAGCGACACATAAGCGGGTCCTTGGGCCGCGGCGGCCGACATGGTGCGCCGCATCTCCGACAGGATCGTGCTGCACGCCGCCTCGGGCGCCGGCGCGCGCGCAATCGGTTCGCAAGGCCAGTGGCGCCGCGTCTCGAAGCTGTCGAGATCGAGGTAATGGTTGGGCATGAGGCGCCAGATGCCCTCATGCGCGGTCAGCCCGGCAGGAAACCATCCGTCGCGCGCAATATGCAGCTCGTCATACATGCGCGCGCGAAAACGCGTCTGCGCCTCGTCGGGGTCGAGAAGCTGCAGACTGGTGGCTGCGGCACGACGGCGTTCGGGATCATAGACCGCGGACAAGGAGCCGCATGCATCGAGGTAGAGGCGACGGTGATCGCCGTCGTCCAGCACGAAGACGAAGCTCCCCGCAAGAGCGTAGATTTCGCTCTCGACCAACGCGTCGACATCCCCAGACCAGTGAAGGTCGAGCCTGTGCCGGTCGCGCAATATCTTCCCGTCCTCGGAGATCGGCACTCCGAGCAGCAGGCCGACGGGTCGTCCGGCGGCGTCTTCGACCGTGACGACAGGCAGCGGCGCCTGCACGGCGAGCGCGGTCCGGGTCAGACGATGCGTCGCGGTCTGCGACAGCGCGTCGGTATCGGCGCAGATCAGGAATTGGCCTTCGAAACTTTCGGGGTGTCGCAATTGCACGCCTGCTACTCCGTGTGTGACTCGCCGTTCAGACTGAAATGGACCAGTATCCGCGAAGGACTATGGCCGTGCCGTGGCAAGGACAAGAAGACAACATCTTGCGCAAGGTGTTTTACCGCGGGTCCGGGCGGTTCCACTGCTCCACCAGCCGGTCGGACCCACCCTGCAGGAGCAGCCGCGTCATGATCCGCATCCGGTAGAAACGGATCTGTGCAAGACAGGCGATCGCGTCGAGCCGCACGCGCGGGCCGTGGATCCGGTCCGATGCGAGCACGCGGGGGATCTCGGCCAACGGCGACACCCCCATCGCCAGCGTCTTGGCAACCCACCTGGCCCGCCCGCCGCGACGCAGCTTTGCACTTTCGAAATCATGCGCGGTATGTCGGTCCCACTTGGCGCATAATTCGGCAAAGTTGTCGCGGCCGGGATGAAACGCCTGCATCTCCGCGACATAGGTTATGACATAGCCAGCCCGCGTCGCGCGCTGGCCCCAATCGCGATCCTCGGCCACCCCTGCCCCGGCAAAGGGCCCGACCGCTTCGATTACACTACGCCGCGCCGCAAGATTGCCTGTCCCGGTAAAGCCCTGCTCGCGGATGTAGCGGTCCATCCGGTAGGCATAGACGCTCTCATAGGCTTCGATCCGGGTCGGCCGGTCTGGATCCACGAGCAAGATGCGTACGTCGCCACCGAGGATTTGCGCCTCGGGTTGCGCAAACCGCGCCCGGATCGCATCGAGCCATCCCTCGCCGGCGACACAATCGGCGTCGATGAAGGCCAGCAGATCGTGGCGCGCCGCTGCGACGCCGGTATTGCGCGCGGGCCCCGGCCCCGGTTGCGCTTCTTCGAGGAGTTGCACGCCGGGAAAGGCATCGCAGACCTCTCGCGGCAACTGACCCGACCCGTTGTCGACGACGATGATCTCGTCCCGCTCGGCAAGCTGCGGCACCAAGGCGCGCAGGCCGCGCTCCAGCGCTTCGGGCTGATTGAGGTGGGGAATGATGATGGATATTGGCATTGCCGCCGGGCGGTGAACATCATGTAACATGAGACAGAGAGTTCCATACACCCGCGCCCGGATACAAGGCTCATCCGCCGTGCTCCTGAACCGTGACAACCTATGGTCGGATACCGGTCGGAGGCAAGACGTCGCGGGACCGGGTCGACGTGCCTTTCTGGGCGGCGTGGCCCTTGCGGCCTTGGGCGCTCTGCCCGCAGCTTGGCCCGGTCCTGTATCCGCGCAGGGCCATCCGGCGCCGCGCAGCGTGACGCTCGACGGCACCTTGCGCCTGACAAGGATCGCGCCCTATCTGGCCATCGCCCATCTCCCCGATCCGCCCGAGCGCGAGCCGCAACCGATCATCGACCCCGAGCGCGACGACGCCGCGGCGCGCTACCTGCGCCGCCTGGCCGCCAATGGTCGTGCCGCGGGGCTCGATTCCGTCTATTACGACAATCGCGACGACGGGCATTCCGAACTGCCCCCTACCGCTTTCCCGCAGATCACGCGGATACGTTATGACGATGCATTGCGGGCAAAAGGGCTCGGCTATGGCCTTGCCGGGGCGCTGCTCTTCGACCGGATCGTGATCGGCAACTCATCGACGGCCTACACGAACGGGCCGGACGCAAGAAGCCTGCCGCGCCACGCCATGACACACCCCCCGGAACCGCAGCGCGCCTATGCGAGCTATGCGCTCAATCATATCTACGTCTACCCTGAGCACCGCGACCACGACGAGGCCGACCTGTTTCCGGCAAACTGGCCCTACATGCTCATCAGCCAGGGCTCATCCTACAGCGACCGCCCGTTCCTCGAAGCGATCGCGATGACGATCGCGGCGTTTCGCCCGGAGACCCTCGCGCGCCTCCGACAGGAACGGCTTCTCGCGCCGACGGTGCAGATGGTGTTCCGACGCGCGCAGTCGCAGGTTCGCAGCCGAAGGGACTATCTTTCCCAGACGGCTCACCCTGTCGTATTCGATACGGACGCAATACAGCCGGTGCGAATGATGGCCATGGCTCAATCGATCGCGCCAGAGGACATCCCCCCAATGGTGCGACTGAGGGTGGAAAGCGAGACGGGCAAACCGGCGCGGGATGAGGCGTTGCCTCTCGGTTATGGGTTCGACACACCCTCTTCGATTGCAAGGGCATGGGAAACGAGTGATGAACCCCGCACGATGATCCTGTCCTCGAGCGGGACATCGGACCCGAACCAACGCCCCCTGCAGTTCGAATGGCTGGTCATTGGAACCGACCAGGACAAGGTTCGCCTCGTTCCTCAGGGACCCAAGGGCGACAGGATGCAGGTCGTCTTTCGGCCGGGGGCGCTGCCGGGTCAGCGGATCGACATCGCGGTGTTCGCCGACAACGGTCGTCATCTCAGCGCGCCGGCGTTTTTCTCGGTGACACACAGCGGCCGCATTTAATTCGGTGCTCGGCTGCCTTGGGACGCCGCCACTCGCAATCAGATTCGGACCTACGCGGCGACAGCGATGCCTTCCGGGGGAAATTGATGCCAGAAGGTAAACAACCTCTGGGAAAAACGACCTTCGGGAGCGGCTACCCTCATGACGTTTTCGTGAAAGGGGCGAATTTGTGGCACCAAATCGACCTTTCTTGCACATCCCCTGTTTCAGATGGCCTGCAACATGCTATTCTCCTCACAAAGGAGTGCACGGCATAGTGCTAGCACGAGTGAAAGGTTTTGATATGAAGGCATCTTTTAAGATTCTCGTGACCGCTTCGGCTCTGGCCGTTGCTGCGGCAACGGGCGCCTCGGCCGCGCGTTTGGATTTCACCGATGCGAGCGTGTACGCTGGCGATGCGATGGGTACGATCGGCTCCGGTTCGAACGAGACCAAGTGGGAGCTCTCGGCGGAGGGCGGCACGCTGAACTACATGACTCCGGCCGATGGCACCTATGCCGGCGGTAGCGGTGGCGAGAGCCTCAAGCGGGACTATGACGGCGTCGGCGTCAGTGGTGCCAAGGCCGATGATGAAATTACCGACGCTCCTGGCGTGGACCAAAGTATCCTGCTGACGTTCAGCAAGTCGATCTTTTTGACCGCGGTGCATGTGCTTGACCTTTTCAAGTCCGCTGATACCGCAGATGGGCCCGGCGGGCAGGAGCATGCCTTTGTCTACGACCCGGACAATCTGATCCTCGAGATCGCTGCGGTCGAAGACCTCGGCGATAACCCGGACAATGGTGGCTATCAGACCGAAAAGCTTCTCCCTGCCGTCCAGGTGTCGAAGCTGAGGTTCAAGGCCGGTGGTACGTTCGACAATCCGACGGACACGCGGGACTATGCACTCGCAGCGATCGACTACTCGTTCGACAATCCCGATAGCGCCCCGAACCCGGTTCCGCTGCCGGCCGGTGGTCTGCTGCTGTTGGGCGCGCTCGGTGGTCTTGGCCTTGTGAAGCGTCGTCGCAAGACCGCCTGATCCGGTCCACCTGTTTGACCTCTGATATGAAAAGGGCCGCGAAAGCGGCCCTTTTTCTGTGTCAAGCAAAGGCTTGAAAGGGTTGGCATATCCCCTCTCATGCGACTTCAACCATAGTAGTTGTACCCGTATTCCTTGCCCATGTAGCGACACTTGTTGAGCACGACCCCGAGCACGTTGGTCCGCTCGCCCAACTCGCGCTCACAGTCGTCGAGCTCCTTGATCGTGGTGCTTTCGGCCGCCGCAACGAGCAGCACGCAATCGACACTGTCCGCGAAGCCGATCATGTCGTCACTGACCAGCATCGGCGGCATGTCGAAAATCAGCAGGCTCGGTGCGTAAGACGCTTCGATCTCTTCCAGGGCAGCTTTCATCGTGTCGCTTTGCAGCAGCTCGGATGGGTGTCGCGCAGGTGATGCGTTTGCACCCACGGCCAGGTTGGCCCCAATACGCCGCAGCTGCGACGCGATCGGTGCCTCGCCTTCAAGCACCTTCGAAAATTGCAAATCCGTTTTGGGCATGCCCAGCGTTGATGCGAGGTTGGGGCGGCGGAGGTCCATCTCGATGAGAATCGGCGCGTGTTCGAGCTGACGCGCAATACCGAATGCCAGATTGAGGCTTGTCGTGGTCTTGCCACATGAGCTGTTCGGAGAGGTAATGGCCAGCCGCTTCCAGCCGTTGTTCCGCATCAGCTGCAGCACCTTGGTGCGCAGCATGTCCAATGGTACGGACAGCTCACCGCGTTCCAGGGTGTGGATCCGGTTCTTGGCCAGGACCTTTGGATTGGGTTCAAAGGTCTGCAGCGCATTCCACCGGTCCTGAACCTCGTCAGGCCGCGCCAGTTTCTTCACCCGGGATCCGGCTGGCTTCCGGCTGGGGGCCCCAATGCGTTTCGATCGGGCGCGCTCCAGCGCGGATTGGATACGCTCCATCAGAGATCATCCTTCATGATATGGACCGGGCTCATGCGCCTGGTCCTCCGCTAAGCTTCACCAACAACCCGCTCAGGCCCGACCGTTCCACAAGCCGGTCCAGGATGAGATCAAGAGGCAGGTAATAGGTGTCGAGTGCCCAGATGGCAGCCGGAATACCGATGAGGAGCAAAAGCAGGATTCCGCCAATAAGCCCCCGACGAACGGCAGTCTCGCGGCGCGTCCGGACATAGGGCAGTGTTCCCAACGGGGTAATTCCGAGCTTGTTCGTGATCTCCACCGGGCGGCGAATAGAAGAGTTCAGGAGCTCGAGCAGCACGACCAAAGCAAGTCCAAGCGCGATACCGCCTCCGAGGCTCGCAGCGGCGATCATTGGCCGGTCGGGTCGCTCGGGGCGGCTCGCAACCCGGGCCTCTTCCAGCAAGGTGATGCGCTGTCCCTTGGAAAGCACCTCGATCCGCTCACCCGTACGCGCCTCGGAAAGACGGGTAATGGCCGCGTTATATTGCTGTTGGGTCGCCGAATAGCTGCGATTGAGTTCTTCGAGCGCAATGGAATTGCTGGGCGTGGATTCGATCGTTTCCTGGATCGAGCTCACCGCCTCCGCGTTGCGCTGAAGTTCCTCATCGATCCGCTCAAGCTGCGACGCGATATCGGCCATCTGGACTTCGTAAAGGCTCGGACCCTCGTCTTCCTGTACCGCCCCCTGATCGGAGGCGACACGCGACTCGAGCGCAGCAACCCGCGCCTGCAGCACCTTCACCTTCGGGTTCTGGCTCGAAAAAACCAGCAGCGCGCTGTCGAGCTCGGACTGAAGTTGCGCCAATTCGCGCTGCGCAGGGCTCTGGTTTTCGTTGACGGGGGCCACGCGTCCGGTGCGCTGGTAGAGATCCTCGAGACTGGCACGCCGCTCGACGAGTGAATTGCGATCGCGCTGAAGCTGCAAGGACCGCTCCTGAAGCGATGCCTGCTGGCTGCGAAGATATGTAAGGGATTCGGGAAGGGCGTTCTGGTTGGCCAGTTTGAACTCGAGGATCTCTTTGCTCTTGCGATCGATCTCGGCGCTCAACCGGTTCACCTCATCCTCGAAGAACTCCGAGGTCTGCGTTGCGCGACCGGCACGCATTTCCACCGACTGCGAAAGAACGCGGCTCACCAGGTCATTGGCGACTTCGGCGACCTTGCGAGGGTTGCTCCCCGAAAACTGGACGGTCAGCGTGTTGCTGCCGTTGCGGCCGAAGGACGGCTGGATCACGACCCTTTGGCGCATGTCACTGACGATCGCATCCGGATTGACGCCGTTGCGGTTGGGATAGATCTGCAGCTCGTCGGCAATTTCAAGCAGCGTGTTTCGGGTCATCAGCATCTGCTTGATGATCTGAGCCTGCTCTGCCGGGCCGGTCCGGACGGTCGAAGCCGCCAATTCGTTGGGGATTTGCGGCCCTTCGATCAGCAGCACCGCACGTGACACGAAGACCGGCGGCAACATCACCGCGATGCTGGTGCCGGCCGCAGAAACGATGATCGCCACCAGCAAGAAGTAGTGGATGCGGCGGAAGAAGATCGAGAGGTAGTACCGAAGGTCAAATTTCATATTACAGCATTTTCTAAGCGCAGCACGCCGGCGAAGAAGACGCCGTCCCGCAGAACATTTTCTATCGTCGTTCCATCAACCTCATCGAGATCGTCGCTGCTTGCGTAGATGAGGGCAAAGTCGGCAAGCTGGTTCACGAGGCGGGGAATGCCCTGGGTCGCGCCGAAGATGCGAGAGGTGGCCTCCGGAGTAAAGATCCTACGTTCGGCCCCTGCCCGCTCCATCCGGTGGTGAATATATTCGGTCACGGTCGCCTCGTCCATCGCCGAGAGGTGAAAGCTGGCAGCGATGCGCTGCGCGAACTGCGTCAGGTCGGGGCGACGGACCAATGTGCGCAATTCGGGCTGGCCCACGAGGATCAGCTGCAGGAGCTCGTCCTTGTTGGCATTGATGTTGGTGAACATGCGCAGCTCTTCGAGCGTCTCACGGTCGAGGTTCTGTGCTTCGTCGAAAATGAGCACGACCTTGCGGCCTTCCGCGTACTCTTCGATCAGAAAGGTCTGGAACTGCTTGAACAGATCGACATAGGACGATTCCGGCGTGGTCGTCTGATCCAGCGCCATCAGGACCCAGCGTAGCAGGTCGCCGCGTCCGCCATGTGCGTTGGCGATCAATCCGATTGTGATATCTTCGCCCACCTGCTTCAGAAGATGGTGCAGCAGCGTGGTCTTGCCGATCCCGACGTCGCCGGAGATCAAGGTGATCGGCGCACCGGTGTACAGACCGTACTCGAGCATGGTGTACGCGCGCCGGTGACCCGGGGACCAGAACAGGAAATCCGGATCCGGAACCAGCGAAAACGGCCTCTGATCGAGGCCGAATTTTTCCATGTAGATTTTGGCAACCTCGGACATGGCGCTCCTGACCTCAACGACTCCTGCAGAGAGCCCCATTCACACAAACCGGACGCCCGATGCGACCGTCTACCGCCCCCGAGAGCGGGTCCGTGCCACGGTGTTTCGCACCTGCCGCAAGATTTCAAGTCAACAAGGCGCTGGTAGGATACCTTGGTGACAATATGCTGTCCCCCTCGCCACGTAAACACGTGGCCCCACTGACGCCGCCATCGGAACAATCCCTAGGATTCACTGGGTTTTGTGCATCTAATTGGGCCAGAAATGTGGCGAGACTTGGTTGCCACCATGGCGCACGTGGGCTAAGTATGCCGTACTAGATGTTGGTCGTTATCGGCGCACCAGAAGAGACCCGGCTTTTTGACGGTCAAGTGGTCCGGTGAAGCGAGTGTATTAGGTGGGCCACCAGGCTCAGGCATGTGAGAGTTTTGCAAATGACAGTCCATTTTCCTGAACTATCCCGTCCGGACCTCGGCACCACGACCAAGCGCAGCAAGTTCTACTCTCAATATACCAAGCGTTTACTCGACCTGACACTGGTTCTGCTCAGCCTGCCTGCGGTGCTTCCCGTGGTGCTGTTGCTGGCCTTTGCGGTCTTCCTTCAGGATGGGGGCAAGCCCTTCTATCGCCAGCGTCGTGTCGGTCGCGGGGGTCGGATCTTCACGATGTGGAAGCTTCGCAGCATGGTGCGCGACGCCGAGGCGCGTCTGCAAGCGCATCTGACGGAAAATCAGGCAAGCCGCGAAGAATGGAACAGCAAGCAAAAGCTCTCCAACGACCCGCGCATCACCCCGATTGGCCGGGTATTGCGCTCCAGCTCGCTCGACGAACTGCCGCAGCTGCTGAACGTGTTGACCGGCGATATGTCCCTCGTGGGTCCCCGGCCGATGCTGCCCGAACAAAAGACGCTTTATAGCGGAGAGGCCTACTACACGCTGCGCCCCGGCATCACCGGCAGCTGGCAAATTTCCGAGCGCAATGCTTCGTCCTTTTCGAGCCGCGCGGTTTTCGACAATGATTACGCCGCACGACTGTCGCTGACGACCGACATCGCGATCCTCGGTGCGACCTGTAGCGTGGTGCTGAAAAGAACGGGCTGCTGACCCCGCACCATTGACCCTCGCATCGATCGAGAGCCTGTGGCATTGATTGCGCAAACTGCATTCATTCGTAGCCCGGACTGAAACATCATGCGCATCTCTGCTTCCCTGAGAAAACCGATGCTGGCCTTTGCCCTGTTGGCGGCCCTCGGTGCCTGCGAAAGTTCGGAAGAGCGCGCGGCGCGACACTACGCCTCCGGGGTCGAGCTTGCCGAGGCAGGCGATCCCAGCCGCGCGATGGTCGAATTGCGCAACGTGTTCAAGCTCGACCCGGATCACGAGGAGGCGCGGCTGCTCTACGCCCGGCTGCTGAACCAGACATCCGCTCGTGGCGATGCCTACAAGCAGTATCTGCGGCTGGTGCAGCAATTCCCGAACAATATCGAAGCCCTGAGCGAATTCAGCGCGCTGGCCGTCGCCAATACCGATTGGCCGAACGCCCGCAAATACCTGCCGCGCGCTTTGGAGGCCGCCCCCGACGACCTGACCCTGATGGGGCTCAAATCAGCTGTCGACTATCAGCGGGGCATCGAGGATGACGACGCCGATCTGCGGGCCGAAGCCCTGAAACAGGCCGAAATCGTTCTGGCCCGGGACGACACGCAGATCCCGCCACTTCAGGTGCGGATCGATGCGTTGCTGCGTGCAGAAGATGAGGTAGCGGCACTGCGTGAGGTCGAACGCGCAATCACCCTGCAGCCCGATGATCTCAGCTACCATGAGCTGAAGCTGACATTGCTCGACGCGATGGGGCGATCGGACGACATCGGCGCCCACCTCGAAGAGATCTTCCGTCAATTTCCCGAGAACGAGCGCATTCGCGAGCGTCTCATCCGCTGGTATCTGGAAGCTGGAAAGCTCGACGAGGCCGAGGCATTCCTGCGTGGTGAGGCCGAACGCGCGGACCCGGCCGACCGCGATGGGGCGCTGGCCACGGTTGTCGAGTTCCTGCGCGTGACGCAGGGGCCCGACGCCGCCATGACCGAGGTCGACAAGCTGATCGAAGCTGGCGAGAATCAGGCCCTCTTCGGCAGCCTGCGCGCCGGTCTTATGCTCCAGGACGGACGCACCGACGAAGCGGTGGCCCTGCTGCGCGAAATCATCGACACCGCTGAACCTTCCCCGCAGACGGACAGGATCCGGATCACCTTGGCACGGGTGCTCGAAAGCCAAGGCGACCGCGTGGGCGCGCGTGCGCTGATCGAAGAGGTGCTGACACAGGATCCGTCGAACGTCGGGGCGCTGAAGATGCGCGCCGGTTGGCTGATCGAGACCGACAAGACCGGCGAGGCCATCGCCGCGCTGCGCGTCGCGCTCGATCAGGAACCGCGAGACGTCGAAACGCTCGCGCTCCTGGCCGATGCCCACGAGCGCGAGGGCAACTATCAACTCGCGGGGGAACGCCTGTCGCTTGCGGTGGAATCGTCGAATTACACCCCCGAGACGGCAATCGATTATGCCCGCTTTCTGGTTCAGCGCAATCAACCCGATCAGGCCGAGCAGGTGCTCGCTGCGTCGCTGCGGCGGAACCCGGGCGCCCATCCGCTGTTGATCGAAATGGGCCAGCTCTTCCTGCGCGAACAGGATTGGCGCCGTGTCGAAGAGATCGCGGCGCGCCTCGCCCAGTTCCAGAACCCGGAGGCGCAGCAGACCGCCCTTGGGCTGCGCACCGCCGCGCTGCAAGGTCAGAACCGGCTGGACGAGACCAACGCCTATCTGCAAGAGATGCTCGACACAGGCGCGGCCGGACCTCAGGCCGCTGCGCTGGTGATCCAGAACATGCTGCGCGAGAACAAGGTCGACGAGGCGAAGGCCTATCTCGAGACGCAGCTCGAACGGGAGCCCGAGAGCCTGGAATACCGGTTCCTGCAAGCCGGGCTCGACCTCGCCACGGGGAATGACGCCGCCGCGATCGCTACCTATCGCGAACTGATCGAGGCGTCTCCGAAGACGCCCCGCTTCCACCGGGCCCTTGCGCTGGCCTTGCTCGGTCAGGGAAAAGATGACGAGGCGGACGTCGTGATCGCTGCGGGGATCGAGGCCACCGGTGAGCCCAGCCTGCGACTGATGCAGGCCAATCGCGCCGAAGCGCGCGGCGATCTTGCCGGAGCCATCGAGATCTACGAAGAGCTCTACGCCGAGGACAGCTCGAACCTGCTCGTGGCCAACAACCTCGCCAGCCTGCTCTCCACGACGGATGAAAGCCCGGAGGCTCTCGAGCGCGCACAGGTCATCGCCCGCCGCCTGCGCGATACCGAGATTCCGCCTCTGCAAGACACCTATGGCTGGATCGCGTTGCGTCGCGGAGATGTCGAAGAGGCCCTGGCTTACCTCGAACCCGCCGCCGCCGGCATGCCCGACCACCCCGAAACGCAGCTTCACCTCGGCCTCGCCTATATCGAAGCCGGAAGGCGGGACGAAGCGCGCGAGGTGCTGGAGCGCGCCCACGAACTGGCTCCCGCAGATAGCACGGTCGCAAAGGCTGTGGAGGAGGCGCGTGAGCGGCTCGAGACCTCCGGCTCGCCCGCGCCTTCCGCTCCCTCGGAGAATGCGCCTTCGGATGACACTTCGGCACAATGAGAGATCACGGAGCACCTGTTGTAGCGCTGCGACACGGCCGGCTGTCCAACCCCTCCGGCCAAGGCTGTCCTGTGCGCTGACCCATTTATCGCTTAGTCAGAACCAAAGGGGGTGTTAAACCCTGCCAGTTGAAGCTTGAGGTCGAGTCATGAGAATCCTATTCGCGGTCGCCGCATTGCTGCTGACCACCATCAGCGCTTCAGCGCAGAACTATCAGCTCAAGCCGGGCGATACTGTCACCATCGAAGTGCTCGAAGATCCTTCGATCAACCGGCAGACCTTCGTTCTGCCCGATGGGACGATCAACGTCCCGCTCGCAGGCACGATACGGGCCGCCGGGCGGTCGCTCAGCCAGATCGAGCGAAACATTTCGACCGCGCTGGCGCCGAACTTTGCCGTGCCGCCAACGGTCTTTGTCGGCGTCGCCGCACTTGCCACGCCCGAAGAGGAGCCCCCCCTGCCCGAACGGGTAGACCCGGTCATCACCGCCTTCGTGACCGGCGAGATCGGCAACCCCGGCGTTCGGTCGATGCCCGAAGGCACCAAGCTGCTGCAGTTCCTGGCCCTAGCGGGTGATTTCGGTCCCTTCGCCGCCACCAAGCGTCTGCAGCTGCGCCGCACCAACCCCGATGGCACCACGCAGATCATTCTGATCGACTACGACGCCCTGCTGCGCGGCGCGGCGCTGTTAAGCAACTTCACCATCCTCGACGGTGACGTGCTTGTCGTGCCGCAGCGCCGCTTGTTCGAATGACGCGGTGCTGCGCCGGAGGTCGATCCAGATGAAATCCCGCGTTGCTGGCCTTCTTGCCCTTTCGGTCCTGCCGCTTGCCGTGGTGGGCCCCCTGCTCGCCCAGGAACAGGAGTTGCCGCGGTCGCTGCGCTTCTCGCTCGGGCAAACCCTCAGCTACGGCGACACCTCCGGCACCACTGATGAGTCGATCCTGCTGTCGACCACCAGCTTGGGGTTCAAGACAAGCCTCAAGACGGCGATCACCGACCTGAGCTTCGACACGGGCACGGCGCTTCGCATTGCGGGCGACGGCTCCGGCGGAGCCGAGAGCGAGTTCGATCAGCCACGCCTGCAATTGCGATACGCGCGCCGGGCCGCCGATGCCGACATCGCCGTCGCGGCCAGCTTCCGGCGCGACGACATAACCTATCTGCGGCTGCTCGACATATTCGTCGATGAAGAGGGCAACCTGCTCCTGCCCGACGACATCTTCCAGCTTCAGGGCAGCGGCGAGCGACGCGATTACAGCGCCTCGGTGCAGGTCAACGCGCGCAAGCAAGCCCCGCTGACGCTATCGTTCGGGCTCGACCTCTCGGGACGAGACTATGTGGGCGTCGACACGGACGCGCTGTTCGATTCGCGCACGATTGGCGCGAATCTGGGTGTGGGGCTGCGGTTCTCGCCCGTCATGCAAGGCAATCTCGCGGCCTCGGCTTCGCTCTACGAAGCCGAGGATATCGAAGAGACCGAGCGGCTGCGGCAATCGTTGAGCTTTGGCCTCACCCGCAAGCTGCGAGAGGATCTGAGTCTGGGGGCGTCCATCGGCGTTTCGAGCACCGAGACCGAAACCATCGCGGGCACCGAGCGCATCGAAGGTTTGACCGGCAGCCTCGATCTTGGCATCGACAGGCCCAATGGCGCGATCTCCGCGTCGATCGCGGCAGACACCACGTTGAGTGGCACCCGCGTCAACGCGCAGATCGGACGCAGCCTTTCGCTTGCGAACGGCGGTAGCCTCAATGCCACGATCGGCGTGACCCGCCCCGAGGACACCGGCGAGATCGACACGGTCGCGACGCTCGGGCTCAATCGTCCGCTCGGGACTGGCCAACTCGGGCTTACCTACTCGCGCAGCGCCACGCTAATCGGCGTCGATCAGGAAGAGAGGCTCGTGAACCAGCTATCGGCAAGCTACGCGCGGCCCCTGACCGAAACGCTGTCGATCGGCCTGAACGGCGCCTATGTGGACTCGGACGGCGATTCGCGGTCCAGCCTCTCGACAAGCGTGAACTATGCGCTGACCGAGAAGCTGGCGGTGAACACCGGATACCGCTTCGACAGCCGCGCCAGCGATGGCGCCGACAATGACGACAGCAGCATCTTCATCAGCCTGGGGCGAGCCTTCGACCTGCCATTCTGAATGCGGCTCGTGAGACAGGTCAGAAACCAGCTGCGCTCGCTGCGTCGGCTGTTATGATACGGCCGATGCCAGTGATGACAGTGTTTCGCCCGAGGATCCTTCCATGACAGACGCCAGTACCGCCCCGACCCTTTCCGCAAGTCGCGGCAAGGGCTTTGGCTTCGTCTGGTTCCTGTTGCTGGTGGCCGGGGCCGTTCCGGTGTTCTGGCTCGGGCTGGAGTCTCTGGCCTATGCCTGGAGCACGCCGGAATACAGCCATGGACCTCTGATCCCGATCATCTCGCTCTATCTCTTCTTGCGAGAGTTGCGAGATACGCCGCATCAGACGGATAGCTCCATGAACCGCTGGCCCGGTATCGTGGTCGTGGCGTTCGGCCTGATGATCGGCATTTTCGGCAACCTCGCGCGGATCCCCGACATCATCACCTACGGCTTCATCATCTGGACCGGCGGCGTGGTTCTGACCTGCATGGGTTGGAGTCGTGGCCGACGCCACCAGCTGCCGGTGCTGCACCTTGTCTTCATGCTGCCGCTGCCGCAGATCATCTACTGGAAGATGAACATTTTCCTGCAGGGGGTCAGCTCCGAGCTGGGCGTATGGTTCGTGGCCCTCGCCGGCGTGCCGGTCTATCTCGAAGGCAACATCATCGATCTCGGCGTCTACAAGCTACAGGTGGCCGAGGCCTGTTCGGGCTTGCGTTATCTCTTCCCGATCCTGAGCTTTTCCTACCTTTTCGCGATCCTCTACCGCGGTCCGCTGTGGCACAAAGCGCTCTTGTTGATCGCGGCCGCGCCGCTCACCGTGCTGATGAACTCCTTCCGGATCGGCGTCGTCGGCGTGCTCGTGAACCGCTACGGCATCGAACAGGCCGAAGGGTTCATGCATTTCTTCGAAGGCTGGGTGATCTTCCTCGGCTGCGTCGGGATCCTGTTCCTGCTGGCTGTGGTGCTACAGCGCACGCAGCGCAATCCCCTGCCCCTCACCGAGGCGATCGATCTGGACATCAACGGTCTCGGCCCGATGCTCGCGCGCCTGCCTAACCTGCGTTCGGGTCTCGGCCTGATGGCCGCCGCCTTGCTGTGCATCACCGTCGGCTTCACCTTCATTCTGGCACCGCGCCCCGAAGCGGTGATGGTGCCGCGCGACAACTTCGACCTGTTCCCGCGTACCATCGGCGACTGGAGCGGCGCGCATACCCCGCTCGACCCCGCCGTCGAGCAGGTGCTCGGTGCCGACGACTACGCCAACATCAGCTATTACGACCCCGACGCGCCGGAATACGTGCACTTCTTCAGCGCTTTCTACGATGACCAGACGCATGGCGAGGGGATCCATTCGCCCGAGGTCTGCCTGCCCGTGGGCGGTTGGGAGGTCTACAGCTTTGACAAACACGAGGTCGCCTTCCCCGACACCACCTATGGGACCTTCGAGCTGAACCGCGCGATCATCCAGAAGGGCCTGTCGAAACAGCTGGTGTACTACTGGTTCGAGCAGCGCGGAGAGCGCATGACGAACGATGTCTACGCCAAGGCCATGGTGCTTTATGACGGGCTGGTGCGCCAGCGCACCGACGGCGCGCTGGTACGGTTCGTTACGCCGATTGGCGAAGAGGAGAGCGAAGCCGATGCCGATGCTCGCCTGCGCGGCATCATGCAAGACGTCCTGCCCAAACTGCCTCGTTTCGTACCGGAGTGATCTCAGGCGAGATCGATGCCACGCGTCGCGAGACGGGTCTTGCTCCGGTCGTAGATCGCCTCGATCTCGTTCAGGGTCTTGGCCGAGTGCCAGACGGCCATTTCGGCGAAATCGACCGCGCCGGTAAAGGCCGCGGAATCGAAGTGCACGTCGCCGAGCGCCACCGCGCGGGGCGAGACCGGCCCGCGAGACGTCGTGCCCGTATTGACCCGGTTGACCGCTCCGCCTTCGAAATAGACCCGCGTGCCCGCCGGATCCAGCGACACTGCGATGAACAGCCACGCATTGGCCGGTGCATTCGCGTCGAGCGAGACATTGCCCGCCCCCCCATGATTGTTCACGGAAAGGCTGGCTGAGGCAAAGTAAGGGCTCGCTCCCGACGGCGACGGGCTCGACCCCGGGTTCAACGTGCCGCCGAGGATGGCGTTGACGTCGCCGGGCTTGCGCACCACGAACACCATGGTGATCGCCGCATTGTCCGAAACCGACGACAGCAGGCCATTCCCCTGCCCCGAGATCGTCAGGAAACTCGAACCCCGCTGCGGCAGCGCGCCATTGGCAGTAAGCACCTGACCCGTCAGCATATCGGCATCATTGACGTTGTCGGCCCCGAAAAGCCAATGGCCCCGGGCATCCGCTTCGGCCGCCTCTGGCGCAGCCGCGGTCGGTGTTGCGCTCTCGATCCCGCTGACCGGACCCGGTCCAACCGCGTTCACCGCGGTGACCCGGTAGCCGTAGCGCGTTCCGTTGACGAGGCCCGTATGGACCCGGCCCGCCTCGGGGCCCTCCCCCTCCGACAGCACCGACCATGTTTCGCCCCCATCCGTCGTCACCTCGACGAGGTAATCCGTGATCGCGCTGCGGTTCATGGGCGGTTGCGACCAGTTCAGTGCAATCTGCCCGTCGCCGGGTGTCAGGCGCAGATCGGTCACCTGACCCGGCGCCGCAGCGACATTGATCGCCGCCACGCCAAGCGCCTGGGCATATCGTGCGCCCAGAAGCCGCAAGGACGCCGCGTCGAAATGCACCCCGCCGACCTGGTCCGGGGCCGTCGCCGAGGTCTCGACATAGGCCGCATGGGCCACGCGGTCCGGCGTGGCTTCGAGCTGCGCCTGCACCTGCTGTCGAAGCGCATCCTCGGCGACCCATTCCGGAACCATCCCGCCGAGCAAGAAGGGAGTCGTCGGCCCGGCCGCGGCAATGTCGCGCCGAAGACCGGCGATCAGCGCATCGAGCTTGCCTGCATGCGCATCGGCCGAGGTCGCACTCCCGGTCTCGGCCTCGCCCTGATGCCACAGGATGCCAGCGAACACGGCATGGGGCGCAAGCGTCATGGCCCGGTTCGCCCTCGAGACCGCATCGACGTAGAGATCGTCGCCGGGATTCCAGCGGTCATCGACAAAACCGGTCCCACCCCGCGCGGCAGGAACCAGCAGCAGGTCGACGTCCGGGCGATCCGCGAGATAATCGAGCGCGAACTGCAGACTCCAGCCATAATGCCCCGGCTTGGTGCGGAAATGGTGATGCAACGGGCGCGAGGGCGCGACGATCCGGGCTTCTCCCACGGCGACGAGGTTCGCAGCCGGCTGCTGGTCGACCGGATCGAGCGGTGACCAGCGCTGCAGCTGGAACGCCGCCTCGGGCCAATCCGGCCCCTCGTCCCAGGCACCCAGGTCCGTCGCGTTCGACTGACCCGCAATGAGGAAGACGTGAGTCGCGCGCGGCAGGTTCAGGCTGCCTGCGACCACGCTCGGCCCGAGCCCCAGCCCGGTCGTGAGCCGCATCAGCCGAGCCCCACGAGACCGGTGGCCGTGGTGCCGGTGGCCCAGACCCGACGGACCCGAACCGGAAAGGCGCATCCGGCGGCGACATACAGCGTCGCGACGTCACCCGCGACCGAGGTGACCCTCACCGCGCCGCCCTGTGCGGCATTGAGCGCGCGCGTCGCCTGCGGCAGATCGGCCGCGTCATCGGGTTGGATCTGGAACAGGCGGGTGGGCGGGCTTTCCAGCCCCGACTGGTGCTTATCGAACGGATCGTGCATTCTGACCTCCTTGCCAACACCGCCCCAAGATGCGGCATCGGGATGAGGTTTCTGTTGCAGCACCGTGCGCCGCCCCGCCCTGCCGTCACACGGTTGCGCAGGATGCCTTGCCAGATCGGTTTCACGCTTTTCGTGCTCTGCCTGCCAATCGCGGTGGTGGAACTCGTCTTGCAGCTGGCCGATGCCCAGCTGATCGGGAGCCCGCAGTGGCGGCCCCTCACTTACAGCTATGCGGCGCTTTGGCGGGGCCTGCTGGGCAACTGGCAGCCGAACTTTCCCGGCCAGGCCCTGACGATGTTCTTCAGCTACGCGCTGGTTCACACCGGCCTGCCGCACCTCTTGGGGAACATTGCCGGCCTGCTGATCTTCGCTCCTCGAAGCGGCCACCACGCCGGTCGGGCAGGTCTTCTCGTCATCACCGGGGTCTCGTCCCTGACCGGGGCGCTCGGCTTTGTTCTTTTGTCGGGGAGCGTGCGCCCGATGATCGGCGCCTCGGGGGCGGTTTACGGACTGGCCGCCGCTTGGGTCTATTGGGAGCGCACCTCACGAAGGGGCGCGGCTTTGTTGTTCGCCGCGCTGCTGGCGCTCAATCTGCTACAGTGGTGGCTGATCGGCGGCGAACTTGCCTGGGAGGCGCATGTCGGAGGCATGGTTGGCGGCTGGTTCGGCGCGAAGTGGCTCGACAGGCGACGCGGTCAACGCAATCGAAGGTAGGCTCGCAGCAACAACTTGTTGGCCCGCATCCGCATGCGTTTGCGCAAGCTCAGGTTGGGTTTCTTCTGCCCCATGATGCGCGCTCCGCTGGGGCAGTACTCCAGGAAATCCGCAAGATGCGTCGCATACATCACCGCAACGTTGTGCGCACCAAAGCTGCGGTGCAAAAACCAGCGTTCGGAGCCGAAGCGGCTGCTCTCGCGGTGAGAAGCGACCCTCGCTCCGATCAACTCAAGGTGGAACGCGAAATACTTGTCCTCCGAGGCTGGCCATTGCGCAGGAGAAAAGGTCTCCAAGCATCTGATCGCGGCCCTCGGGTCCCGCAAGCTCAAGCCGCCATTGCCACCGGCAAACGATATCTGTGCCGTGCGTTCGGCCCGCCACATGGAGCCGATATAATCAAAATGCATGAAATCTTTAAGCGTGTAATCGCTGTTGCGGCAAAAGACGCAATCGGTCTGGAATACGAGGACCTTGTCGATTTTCTCGAACAACGCCCAGAAAGCCGGTGTCAGGAATAGACCGTTGTATACATGCCGATCGAACCGCAGGTCGGGAAGCACATCAAGGCGGACTTTGCCTTCTTCGATCAGTCGCCCAATCCTGCTTTTCAGAATGAAATCATGGTTGGAAGCTCCACAAATGAGCCGCACCGGCACATCCAGCATCTCGCAGGCTTCCTGAACCACGATCTCGAGGTTCGGGTGCTTGCGAGTCTCCACAATCAGGCCGACCACTTCGTTCTCCGGCTCGGCCGGGGCCTTGGCCATCGCCTCGACGATTCGAGCCGACGCGGCAAAATCCGGCGCAAGGATCTCACTGCGATTCTGGCTATATTTCTTGTAGAAGCTTGCCAGCCCGTCACGGATCGCCTCGCCACCAGCATCGGTCGTATCAAGCAGGCTCCGCGCCGTGGACTTTCCAGGCACATCCTTGTGAAAAACACTGATCATGAAAGTCCCCGAAGCAAAAACCGACGGCCCAGTTTAATGCAAACGTGAGCTGTCAAGCAGTTGATCAAGGATAGGTTTAGAAAACCTTAAGGGATTTTGTGTAGTTTCAAGGCATCTATGCGGTGTTCGATGACGGCAAGTTGCTGGTCATAACGCTCCTCGCCGACCGAACCGAAACGTGCGGCGAACTCCGCAGCCGGAAGGCGCCCGGGCAGGTCGTCGATCATCACGATGAAGTCGTCCTCTCCGCCCAAGGCCGCGATGAGTTGCGCCCAGCCGGCGGTCGGTGTCGCGATCACCCGCTGCGAGAAACGGATGCCCGAATTGTTGGCGGCGATGTCCGTGAAATCGAAACCGTTGGCCTCTTCGACGGAATCGAAGAGTTCCTTGAACTCACCGATCGACACGGACACGCCTCTGTTGCTCGCCGCTTGCAGCGCGGCCGCCGTCACGAAATGCCGGCGCGTATCGGTGCGCCCCCGCAGCGTGATGCCGTCGCAACTGCGGGCCCAGTCCCGCCCTTGCGCCTCGGCCGGGTCGACCAGCCCCCCGGAAAAGAGGGAAAGGTCATTCGCGCCGCAAGCCTTCGCCAAGGCAAAGATGGCCGAGGTGTATCCGTCCGCCAAAGTCGCCCCGGTGGTGTCTCGCCTAGCGCGATCCAGTGCGAACTTCAGATAGGGGGTGAAGCTTCCGCTGGTGGGTAGCACGCCCGTTTCGATCGCATCTCGAATCGCCACGTAATCACGGGCAATCCGACGGGGGTCCGGCATGCCGCTCCCTCGCAGGGCGGCCAGTGCCTGACCCGTGATCTTGCCGCGCCCCTCGCTGTCGAGCTTGAGCTCGGCGAGGATCGTGTCATCCGAAATGGACAGGCCCTGCACCGCGTCGAAGGCCCGTCTGCTGGCGTCTGTCCCGAGTACGGCGCGCGCGCCGGTCTGCAGCAGAGCCAAACCGAAGCTTTCTGGCAAGTGGATCCGCCCGATTTGCAAAGCCGCGATCTTCGGTGCCCCCTCGAAGGGCGGCACCTCGGCGCGCAGGTTGATCCAGAGCCGCTCTTGCGTACCCGGCACCGGGATGGCCCCGTCGAGCACGAGATCGCCGTTCAGGATCTCAGCCTGGCCTCGAAAGCCCGGCACGATCTGCCCACCCATCCGCAGACTGCCTCGCAGCGCCTCGATCGGCACCTCCAGCGTGCCGCCGCCGGTCTCGTTGCTCAGGCGGCGCAGTTGATGGAGCAGGCCACGAGCCAGCGTCACGTCCTGCCCCGACGGTGCAGCATTCGGCGCGGCTCTTGGGCTCCTCGAAACGCCCAAGGCGACGACCGCGATCATCATCACCACACCAATCGTCAAAAGCAGGCGCAATATCAGACGCACGGCGAATATCCCTGAGTTCGCCTCGGCTCTATCCCGCCACCTTCCTCACTGCAATGAGGCCATCGCGGTGGCGTGATAACCCATGCCGATCAAGGCGTCTCGCAGGTTCGCCCCAAACCGCTCCGCGCCCGCCGGGGCGAGATGATCCGCGTTGAAATACAAGAACCCCGCAGGACCATAAGCGCCGCAATCCTGTCCTTCGGGGCAAAACAGCGCCCAACTGTCGAGGACGGCCCAACTCTCCCCCATCTCCAGGGTCTGCATCCGTTCGGCAAACCGTAGCGCAGGTCCGAAGTCAGGCGTCATCCCGGCAAGCCCCTCCGCCTGGCGCATCACTCTGATCCTCTCATAATGGGTAAACTCCGGCAAAGGAGAGAACAGCAGAACCCGGGCCCCACGGTGGCTCCAAAATTCGATCACGCGACGCAGAGACCCGGCTTCGAGCTCGTCACGCGAATAGCGGTTGGCCAACAGGATCCAGTCCCCGGGGCGAACCTCGTCCAGAAAGAGCTTCAGCAAAGGGTCGCAGTGTGGCCCGCCCCGGCCCTCGAGAAGAGGGCACCCCATGCCCCCCACCTGCAGAGGATTCAGCCCGGCACCGCGCAATGCCATCGCCACATCGGCCGCGTGGCTGTCACCATAGACCGCAAGTCGCGGCAAGTCGGCCTCTTGCCGCTCGGGACGGCAATCCCATTCGCTGACGAACAGATCGAGCGTCGCATAAGGCGGCTGCCGATTGTAGTGACATCGACCGGCGCGGATCGCTTCGAAGCGCCCCTCGGCATGGAATTCCTCGAAGCCGTCCGGCAGGCGAGAGGGGAAACCACCGGTCAGATGGCCGAGTGTTCCCAAGGCGATCATCGTGGCCAGTACACCGCCACTTGCGGCAAAAAGCGCGCGACGCGTTGGCAGTGCACGCGGGCGCGCTCCTCGGAACGGGGCTTCCACGAAGAGCCATGTCGGGTAGGCGAGCGCCAGCGAAAGCGCCGCCATCCCCGCCATCAGCCCCGGCCCTTGCGGGATCCACCATTGCAGCCGGGCAAAGGCCATGAGCGGCTGATGCCACAGGTAGGCCGAATAGCTGATCAGGCCGATCAGCACCAAGGGGCGCAGGGACAGCAACTTCGCCACGATGGTCCCGGTCACCGCGAAACGCAGGATCAGAACGGTCCCTCCGACGGGAACGAGCGCATGGATCGACGGAAACGGCGTGGTGGAATCATAGGCCAGCATCGCCCCGAGAACGAGGCCGATACCGATCAGCGCCGCGATGCCATCCCATCTGCTTCGCATCGGGGGCATGAGAGCGCACAAAGCCCCGGCAAGAAGCTCCCAGCCCCGGCTGGGCAGCAGGTAGAAGTTGGCGTCCGGGTAATGCCGCGCGCCCCATTCGCTCAGCAGCAGGCTGGCCAGCGCCGCCACGGCGAGGATGGGGCGGATCCATGATCGCCCGCCATGGCGCCATACCACCATGAGCAAAAGGGGAAACAGGACATAGAACTGCTCCTCGACCCCGAGGCTCCAGGTATGCAGCAGGGGCTTCTCCTCTGCCGCGGGGCCAAAATAGTCGCTCTCTCGCCAGAACAGGATGTTTGAGGCAAAGAGCCCGGTTGCCAGCAGGCTGCGCGCGAACCCCGCGAGCTGTTCGGGAATCATCAAGGCCCAGGCAAGGGGAAGGCAGACCACGAGCACGAGACAGAGCGCGGGCAGAAGCCGCCGCGCGCGTCGCTCATAGAACTGTACGATCGAGAACCGGTCCTGCTCCAGATCTTCGACGATTAGCCCCGTGATCAGATAGCCTGACAAGACGAAGAACACATCGACCCCGACAAAGCCCCCAGAGAACGGGCCGAGGGCCGCGTGGTAGGCGATGACCGGCAGGACGGCCAGCGCCCGAAGGCCGTCGATCTCGGTGCGGTAAGCCGATTGCAATGTCGATACCCCAATATTGGCCTAGCGAATCCCAAAGGTTCGACTCGAGGTTGTGGGGGTAGTGCGAACGATCCGTTAACGAAGCCGGGGCGAGGTCTGAATCTACAGCATTTTATGTGACGACGAGCGAGGTTCTGCTCAGTCGCTAGCTCTCGTGTGGGCAAAGTCCAGCACATGAAGCAAACATGGGAAAACAGAACGGGCAGTGACTCAGGAGATATCCCAAAAAGACGCGCCGCAGCCTTGGCCGCGGCATGAAAAACCATGTTCACAATCGACCTTCGGGCGGTCAGGCGCGGCCTAAGATCCTCCATAGTCTGAATTGGATCAGCGGGAAAGCGCCACAATCCAGTCTCACAAAATCCGAAGTTGAATACGAAAAAAGCGTTGTGCGGGCAGAAGACCCGCCGACGAAAAGGGACAGTTATGTCAACCATAATGAAACTCGCAGCCGGCCACGCGGCGGCGCTGCTTCTGGCGTCCGGCACCGCCGGACTTGCCGGTGGCGCGCAACCGCAAACCAATTCGGACATCGACCTGATTTGTCGGAGCGTCCACCCCGATTTCTGTCCTGCCCTCGTCGAGGCCATCGAGAATATTGCCGATGGTCGCACGCTCCGTCTGCGAGAAGACGGCCCGGCTTCAGAAGAAGCAGACCTCACTCTTCGTTTTGTCGAAGAGCACGCCACCGACAGCGCAATCGCAGGGCACCTCGTTTGGGAGACGGCCGAAGGCCGCACCGGACGCGGCGAGAGCCTCGAGCTGACAGTCATGGACGCGCGGCTCAACGCGCGCCTGCTGTCCGACTACGCCCTCACACTTCTGAAGGCCTCCAGCCTCCCGCTCCCGCGCCGCTGACTCCTTCCGCCCACTCACGGAGATCCATTCGATGTGCACCATCTGCCAAGCTCTGAACCCCTCGATCACCACTCTGGACTTTCACGGACTCGAAACGCCCGGTGATGCGCTCGCGGCAACATCGGGCAGCTCGTCCGGAAGCCTCAGCGCGAGCCTGCCGACCTATACCACCGACCAGATCGCCAGCTACCTGACCGATGGCTACTGGCAGGATACGGGTCGCAGCGCCCGCGCCTTCGACGTCACGACCGGCGACACCTTGATGGTTGATCTCAGCGGGCTGGGTTCGGGCGGCCAGGCCGCGGTGCGCAACGCGCTCAACGCCTGGAGCGCAGCCTCCGGCCTCAATTTCGAAGAAACCTCCTCGAACACCACGGCCGCCAACTACCCGCTCGTCCATGAATCGGGCGACGCCGGGGCCAATACCGGTGGCGCGCAGAAAATTTCCGTCAACCAGACTTTCCGTGGCAAGGTCGGCTCCGCCGGCGACAAGGACTGGATCGCGGTCGAGGTCGAGGCGGGCAAAACCTATTCGGTCTCGCTCAAGGGCACGGGCGGCACGGGCTCCCTGAGCGACACGGTGGTGCAGCTGTTCGACTCGTCGGGCGGCTTCGTGAACCAGAATGACGACCGCTCACCGGACGATCGCAGCTCGGCGCTGAGCTTCACGGCCGAAAAGGACGGTGTCTACTACGTCGCTGCTGGCGGATACGGCTCCAAAACCGGCTCCTACGACATGACCGTGACCCAAGGCCGCTCCAACAGCGCGCCGGATATCACCTTCCGTGAGAACGACAGCGGCGCTTTCTCGACCTCTTACACCAGCGGCGGCACGATTACCTCCTCGGTCGTCAACGTCAGCGCGGACTGGTCCAGGTACGGCGCCTACTATCAGCAGACCTACATCCACGAGATCGGCCACGCGCTCGGTCTCGGGCATGGCGGCAATTACAATGGCAGCGCCAGCTTCAGCACGGCGCATTACGCCAACGACAGCTACCAGATGTCGCTGATGTCCTACTTCAACCAAAGCGCCAACCCGAACGTCAATGCCAGCAAAGTCGATGTACAGACCCCTCAGCTTGCCGACGTGCTGGCGATCCAGAACCTCTATGGACAGCCCACCACCACCCGCACGGGTGACACGATCTACGGCGATGACACCAACACCACGGATTTCGGCATGGGTCTGCGCGGCGACCGTGCGGCGACCATCGTCGACAGCGGCGGCACCGATACGATCAACTTCGGCAAGCGTAGCGCCAGCCAGAAGCTCGACCTGAACACCGAGCGCTTTTCGAACATCGATGGCAAGGTCGGCAACCTCGCCATCGCGCGTGGCACGGTCATCGAGAATGCGATCACCGGTTCGGGCAACGACAAGATCATCGGCAACAGCGCGAACAACATCCTGATCGGCAACGGCGGCAACGACAGCCTCATCGGCAATGATGGCAACGACACCCTTGTCGGAGGCGCGGGATCCGACAGTCTCTCCGGCGGCGAAGGCACCGATCGGGCTGTCTTCGATGGCAAATCCTCGGACTACTCCATCCATTACGACGCCAGCGCCGCGAACGGTGGTGCGGTGCGCATTCAACAGGGCAATGGCGCAATCGATACCCTGAGCAGCATCGAAAAGCTCGACTTCGGAGACACATCGATCGACATGGCGACGCTGCTTGGTCAACTGAAGGCCAAGTACGGCGCCATCGCCGCCGGCAGTTCGCAAAGCCATAAGGCCTCGCTCGACCAGTCCGTCTCGACGAACCAAGGGCCCGACGCCCGGAATGACGCCGCCACGACCAAGAACAGCAAGGCCGTGGTCATCAAGGTCGTCGCCAACGACACTGACCCCGATGGCGACAAGCTGTCCGTCACGGGCGTCGACGGCTCCGGCCTGCGCGGCAGTGTGAAGGTCAACTCCGACGGTACCGTGACATATGATCCGGGCACGGCATTCGACGGGCTGTCAAAGGGCCAGTCGGCCACCGAAACCTTCACCTACACGGTCGACGACGGTCATGGCGGTCGCGACACAGCCCAAGTCAGCGTGCGGATCGATGGCACCTATGTCGCGCCTGCACCGGTGGCCCCCTCGGAACCTGTGGCGCCGGACAGCACCGACGGCGGCCATATGGAGATCGGCAGCACGCAGATCTCGCAGGAAAACGGAAGCACGTGGCAGCGGGTCGGGTTTTCCGCCGCGATCGAAAACGCCGCAGTGGTCATGGGCCCTATCTCTTTCAATGGCGTGGAATCCGCGGTCACGCGGGTTCGCAACGTCACTTCGACCGGGTTCGAGTTCCAGATCGACGAGTGGGATTACCTCGATGGCCGTCACCTGAGCGAATCAGTGAGCTGGATGGCCGGCAGCATTGGCAGCCATGTGATGGATGATGGTAGCAAGGTGACCTTCGGTGCCACCCAAGCCAACGGTGGCAACATCAAATCCGTGGCGCTCGACGGGTTCAGCAGCAACCCGACCATGTTCGGCCAGCTTGCCGCTGACAACGGCTCCAACTCATTGGTCCATCGGTTCGTCGACAGCGGCCGCGACGGCTTCGGCTTCAAGGTTCAGGCCGAGGAAGGTCATGGTGGCGACGTCGGGGGCAAGGGCACCTTCTACTATGCCGGTGTAGAAGCCGCTTCCGGCAGCACTGTCCTGCGCGGGGGCACTGCCGATATCGACCATAGTGCCAGCTCTGTCGCCACGGGTGTCGGTAATCGGGCCATTCTTGCAGACATGCAAAGTTTCAATGGACAGGATACCGCCGGTCTGCGCTATCAGGTCGACTCGTCAGGACGCCTGAAGATCCACGTCATGGAAGAGCAGTCCAAGGACGGCGAAATGATCCATGCCAAGGAAAGCGTAGGTTGGTTTGCCGCCAAGGAAGGGCGTTATGCGCTTCGCAGCGATCAGAACTCCGGAAATGACGCCGACAGCAGCGACACCGTGATCGACGGCAGCCGCATGCAGATCGGGACGCTGCAGGTGACACAGGACAACGCGTCGCAGTGGCACCATGTGACATTCGATGATGCGATCGATGCCGCGACCGTTGTCATGGGGCCCGCTAGCGGGAACGGTAAGGACGCGCTGACACTACGTGTTCGCGACGTCACCTCCGAAGGTTTCTCGTTCCAGGTCGACGAATGGGATTATCTCGATGGCGTCCATGCGACCGAGACCATCAGCTGGATGGCAGGCACGGCGGGCGATCATCAACTGACCGATGGTACCCGGATCAGCTTCGGCTCGAAGGCTGTATCAAGCACCGATGGGGGCCAGGTGACCCTTGCAGGCTTCTCCGATGCCCCCTTGGTTTTCGGACAGGTCTCCGGCGACACCGAAAGCCGGGCGATGACGCACCGGATCGAGAACGCGGACAACGACAGCTTCGATTTCTTTTTCGATCTTGAGGAAGCCCAGAGGGGCCAGGGAAGTTCTGCCACCTCCGGCAACTTTGACTGGGCCGCGCTCGATAGCTCGGCGGACAGCATCCTGTTTCGGACCGGAACGCTCGATACCGACCACGATGGCACGCGCGTGTTGTCCGATCAGTCTTTGGACGACGCCTTCTTCGCCGACATGCTGACGTCGAACGGCCAGGACACGGTCAATCTGCGCTACGATCAAAGTGGCGGAAACGTTCACATCCGTCTCTACGAGGAACAGTCTGGCGATGCCGAGCTTGTCCACACGAACGAGACGATCGGCTGGATGACCGCGCAAAACGGCGTCTACGACTTGGTCTGATCCTCCCTGCTATTCCTTCTAGTCTGTCTCTGGGATGAAACGATCCCAGAGACATTCTGTTCCAAAACTCGTCGGCGAATATCAGTTTGTTTCCAGCCACGAGCGGCAGGATGGGTAGAACTATCCGAAAGAGGGCAACCTCTTTCACAAATTTTTTTTTGATTTTGAGGCATGTGGTATGTCGGCGTGGACCTACCACAGTACGAGGTCGTCAAAAGGTTGGAGTTTGGTTGTGACGAAGCACAGTTTTTTCTCGGCGCTGGCAGCGATCTGCCTCGCCGCGCCTGCCAGCGCTACGGTGATACAGTTCGGCGCTGGTGACTGGGTCTATAATAATACAGCGGCCACCGAACAGCCGAAGTGGATCGTGAAAATCGACGATGAGACCGATGCCACCCGGCTGTTTTTTCAGGTAGCTCTGGATCCCACCACACCATCGACCGGCGATGTACTCGGTCTCGGCTTCAGCTCCTCGATCCCGGGCATCGCATCGACGGATATTCAAGGTTTCACGTCCCCCACCGGTGACGGCGTGACCAACTTCCTCACCAATACTTCAAAATGCGGCACTGGGCCTACCGGCAACGGCGGCGGTTGCAAATTCGATGCAGCTCAAGTCTTCGATTACATGCTTCGTATTGGAGACACTGGGTCAGCGAGTGGTCTGAACAATGACTTTTCCTTCTATATCAACAAAGATGTAGATCTGGATACCACGACGTTTAGTGCGGTCGGGATCCGTGCTCAGACCGTCGGCGCACCTCCGACTGGCGGCGGCGGGAGCACCAAGGACTACAATCTGAAACCCGAGTGCATCGCCAATTGCGGCGACGACGCTCCGCCACCGAACCCGGTCCCGCTCCCCGCCGCGGGCTGGCTGCTTCTCGCGGCGCTCGGTGGAACCGCAGGGCTGCGCCGGTTTCGCAAGACTGGATGATTTGTTTCGATAAACCGCTTCCAGAGGCCGCCCCGAACCGGGCGGCCTTTTTCGCGCGCTGCGGCACGGCAGCGTTCGCCCAGCCCCGCACCGCGGACCGGCCGACAGCACCGCAGGCTTGCGGCGATTCCCGCCGGCCCATACGTTGCACCCGAGGCTTGATCCGCCCATAACACGCCAGGGGCCGCAGGCCCCGACCGGCGCCACAAGCCGGTCGTGCCGTGGTTAACGAGGAGTGAACGGGACATGAAGAAGATTTTGATCACGGGCACGGCGGGCTTCATCGGCTTCCACCTCGCCAAGCTGCTCCTGGCCGAAGGCTTCACCGTTCATGGCTACGATGGGATGAGCGATTATTACGACGTCGCTCTGAAGCGCCGTCGCCACGCGATGCTGCTGCAGAACGGGAACTTCGCGGCCACCGAGGGGCAGCTCGAGGATCGTGAGCTGCTCGACCGTGTCGCCGACGACTTCGCGCCTGATGTGATCGTGCACCTCGCGGCGCAGGCCGGTGTGCGCTACAGCCTCGAGAACCCGCGCGCCTATATAGACAGCAACGTGATCGGCACCTTCAACGTCATGGAGGCGGCGCGGCGTCTGGGGGTCGATCACCTGCTGATGGCCTCGACCTCCTCGGTTTACGGCGCCAACACCGAGATGCCCTTTACCGAAACCGAAAAGGCCGACACCCAGCTCACCATCTATGCCGCCACCAAGAAGGCCAACGAGAGCATGGCGCATTCCTACGCGCATCTGTGGGACCTGCCGACCACCATGTTCCGCTTCTTCACGGTCTATGGCCCCTGGGGCCGCCCCGACCTCGCGCTCTACAAGTTCGTCGATGCCATGCTCGACGGCCGGGAGATCGACATCTACAACCATGGCGACATGTACCGCGACTTCACCTATGTCGATGATCTGGTCCGCGCGATCCGGCTCTTGATCGACGTGCCGCCGGTGCGGCCCGAGACGCCCGAAGCGATCGAGCCGGGCGACAGCCTCTCGCCCGTCGCGCCCTACCGGGTGGTCAACATCGGCAACTCCGACAAGGTGCGCCTGCTCGATTTCATCGACGCCATCGAGCAAAAGCTCGGCATCGAGGCCAAGCGCAACTACATGCCGATGCAGACCGGCGACGTGCCCGCCACCTGGGCCGACGCCGACCTGTTACAACGGCTCACCGGCTATCGGCCGCAGACCGACTTCCACGATGGCATCTCCCGTTTCGTCGACTGGTTCGTCGAGTATCGGAAGGGGTGAGGCATCCGGCGCGCTGCTGGTCCCCATGGGCCATCATTGCGCCGCTCGAGCGCCATGCCTGAGCCCGACACCTTTTCCACAACAGCGATGCAGGCAGGCTCCCCTGTCACATCTCCATGCGAGTGCCACAAATGAACGATAAACGCATAGCCGTGATCGGGCTGGGTTACGTCGGGCTGCCGCTCGCGGTCGAGTTCGGCCGCAAACGTCCCGTCACCGGCTTCGACATCAATGCCGCACGGATCGCCGAGCTGCGCGAGGGGCGCGACGGCACCCGCGAGGTTTCGACCGAGGAGTTGGCGCAGGCAGGCGAGCTGGACTTTACCGACAGTCTCGACGGCATCGCTGACTGCGGGATCTACATCGTCACCGTGCCGACGCCCATCGACCGGCATCGCCAGCCCGACCTGACCCCGATCCTCAAGGCCTCCGAAACCGTGGGTCGCGTGCTCAAGCGCGGTGACGTCGTGATCTACGAGAGTACCGTCTACCCCGGCGCCACCGAAGAAGACTGCGTGCCCGTGCTCGAAAAGATCTCGGGGCTGCGCTTCAACGAGGATTTCTTCGTCGGCTACAGCCCCGAACGGATCAACCCCGGCGACAAGGAGCATCGCCTGCCCTCGATCCGCAAGGTGACCTCCGGCTCGACGCCCGAGATCGCCGAGCAGGTCGATGCGCTCTACGGCGAGATCATTACCGCCGGCACCTACAGGGCCGAAAGCATCCGGGTCGCCGAGGCCGCCAAGGTGATCGAGAACACCCAGCGCGATCTCAACATCGCTCTCGTCAACGAACTCGCGGTCATCTTCAACCGCATGGATATCGACACCGAGGCGGTGCTCAAGGCCGCTGGCACCAAGTGGAACTTCCTGCCGTTCCGCCCCGGCCTCGTCGGCGGGCACTGCATCGGCGTCGACCCCTATTATCTCACCCACAAGGCGCAGGCGCTCGGCTATCACCCCGAGATCATCCTCGCCGGTCGCAGGCTCAACGACGGCATGGGGGCCTATGTCTCCGGTCGATTGATCAAGGCGATGCTCAAGCGGCGCGTCCAGATCGAGGGCGCCCGTATCCTCGTGCTCGGCCTCGCCTTCAAGGAAAACTGCCCCGATCTGCGCAACACCCGGATCATCGACGTGATCACCGATCTGGCCGAATACGGCGCGCGCGTCGACGTGCACGACCCCTGGGCCGATCCGGCGCAGGCGCATGAGGAATACGGCATCGATCTGGTCGAACGCCCGGAGGCCGGTGCCTATGATGCGGTGCTGCTCGCCGTGGCCCACCGCGAGTTCGTCGAGGCCGGGCCCGAGCCGTTGCGCGCCTATGGCCGCGAGGGGCATGTGTTCTTCGACCTGAAATCGGTCTTTGCACCGGAAAGCTCCGACTTGCGTCTCTGACACTCCGAGGAACCCTCGCGCGCAACTGCCGTTAACTCCGCGTGCAGCATGGGCGTGAGAGGACACCTTATGAGCGGCAGGCTTCAGGACCGGGTTGCCATCGTCACCGGCGCGGAATCGGGAATTGGCCAGGCCTGCGCCACGGCCTTTGCCCGCGAGGGGGCCGATCTGGTGCTCGGTTTTCTCGATGATGCCGATGGCGCCGAGACCACCGCCCGCTCGGTGCGCGAGGCGGGCCGCGCCGCCGTTACCGTGCAATGCGACCATACCCGCCCCGAAGACGTGGAGCGGCTCTTTGCTGCCGCGCAGGACGCCTTCGGCCCGCCCGACATCCTGCTGAACTCCGCCGGTCTCGACGCGCCGGGCGAGGAGGTGGCGGAAATGTCGGACGAGACTTGGGACAAGATGCTGAAGGTCGATCTCTTCGGCCCCTTCCTGTGCTGCCGCGCCTTCATCCGCGCGCGCCGCGCCGCGGGCGGCGGCGGGCGGATCGTCAATATCTCTTCGGTGCACGAGGAGATCCCTCGGATCGGCTCGGCGGCCTATGACGCGGCCAAGGGGGGGCTGCGCAATCTCACCCGCACCCTGTGCCTTGAGCTGGCCCCCGACCGGATCGCGGTCAACAACATCGCGCCGGGGATGATCATGACGGCGATGAATGCCGAGGCGCAGGAGGACCCCGAGGCGCGCGAGCGCCAGGTCCGCAACATCCCGTGGCGCCGCGCCGGACAGCCCGAAGAGGTGGCGCATCTCGCGGTCTACCTCGCCTCGCCCGAGGCCGATTACGTCACCGGCCAGACCTTTACCATCGACGGGGGGCTTTCGCTGAATGTCGGACAAGGCGCCTGATCCCGAAGCCCAGATCGCGGCCCCTCAACGCATCGCCCACCCCGCCCTCGGCATGCTCGGCGTGGCCACATTGGTGCTCGTGGGCTGGGCGCTGCACGTCATGCAGCCGGTCTTCCTGCCGATCGCCTTCGCCGTCTTCCTCGCGCTCCTGCTGAACCCGGTCGACGATTGGGCCGCGCGCATGGCGGGCGGCCGGGCCTGGGTCGGCCACCTCGCGGCGATGCTGCTCCTCGCGCTGGCGCTGGCGGGCTTCGGCAATTACGAGATCGGCGCCATCTGCGCGCCGCGGCTGACCACCGTCGACGTCCATGCCGAGCAGATCGGCGCCGAGGCCGCGCGCCTCGTCGGCGGGCTCCTGAGCGGCAAGGCCCGGGCCTCGCGCAGGCGCATCGAGATCCCGCCCGAGCTGATCCTCCGCGAGACCACGCCCCCGCCCCGCTGAACCTATCGCACAAAAAGAGCCCGCCCCCAGCGAAGGGGGCGGGCCTCGTCACGTCCATCCCTGCGCGTTGTCAGTAGATGGCGATCGCCGGAAACAGGATCAGCACCGCCACGGCCAGCGCCTGCATCCCGATGAAGGGCAGCAGCGAGCGGAAGATGTCGCCCAGCGAGATATCCGGCGGCGCAACCGACTTGAGGTAGAAGGCCGCGGGCCCAAAGGGCGGCGACAGGAAGCTCATCTGCATGTTCATGCAGAACACCACGCCAAACCAGACCGGATCATAGCCCATCGAGGTGATGATCGGCACGAAGATCGGCATGGTCAGCAGCGCGATTCCGACCCAGTCGAGGAACATGCCGAGGATGAACAGGAGCGACATCATGAACAGCAGCACGATCACCGGCTCGTCCGAGATGCCCGTGATCATTGCCGAGACGAACTTGATGCCCCCCATGAGGTTGAACACCCCCACCAGCGCCGTCGCCCCGATGCCGATCCAGACGATCATGCCGACGGTCTGAAGCGTCTGCAGCGCCGCCGCCTTCATCAGCCCGAGCGTGAACTCGCCCCGGATCATGGTCGAAAGCGTCACGCCAAGCACGCCCACGGCCGAGGCCTCGGTCACGGACGCGATGCCGCCATAGATCGAGCCCAGGACCCCGATCACCACGAGGATCGGCAGGAACAGACCCTTGGCCAGCCGCAGCTTCTCGGCCGTCGTCGCGCGCGGCCCCTCGACCACCGGCGCCATGGCCGGGTTGAGATAGGCGCGGATCAGCACATAGGCCACGTAAAAGCCCGCCAGCATCAGCCCCGGCACGAAGGCCGCGGTGAACAGATCACCGATCGAGACGTTGGCCGTCAGGCCATAGATGATCAGCACGATCGAGGGCGGCACCATGGTGCCAAGCGCCCCGCCCGCGCAGACCACGCCGATGGCGAGGTTCTTGTCATAGCCGAGCCTGAGCATCTGCGGCAGCGCGATCAGGCCCAGGAGCACCACCTCGCCGCCGATGATGCCGGACATCGCGGCGAGGATGACCGCCACCAGGATCGTCTGGATCGCGATGCCGCCGCGCAGCCGCCCGCCGAACAGGCGCATCGCGTCGAACAGGTCGCGCGCGATGCCGGACCGGTCGAGGATCGCGGCCATCAGCACGAACATCGGCACGGAGACGAAGACGAAGGAGGAGACGAAGGAATAGACGCGAGAGGTGATCAGCGGCACCGCCATCGGCCCGAACCAGCCAAGGGCGAAGACCAGCGCCACGAGCAGCGTGACATAGGCCAGCGGAATGCCGGTGACGAGCAGCACCAGCAGCATGGCGAACATGAGGCCCGTGGCCCCCTCGATCCCCAGCCCTTGAATGGACCCGAAGATTTCCATCACCGCCGCCCCCGCGCGTAGTTGAAGGCCAGGATCGCGAACTGGACCGTCATGATGCCCAGCACCAGCATGAGAAACACCTTGATCGCGCCGGGATAGACCGGGTCCCAGGCGCTGCCCGAGCGCTCCAGCCGGAAATCGCCCGCCGGCGTAAAGGCCGCGCGGGAAACCATGATCCAGGCGGCCCAAGTGAACATCGCCGCCGCCAGCCCGCAGATGATCGAGATCACCACGTCGAAGCCGCGGCGCAGCTTGGGCCCGAGCTGGTCATAGATCAGCACCACCCGGATATGGCTGTCGCGCGCGGTGCAGTAGAGCCCGCCGAAGACGAAGGCCACGCCCGAAAGGAACACGGTCGTCTCATGCGCCCAGATCGTCGGCCGGTTGAAGAAATAGCGCAGCACCACCTCCTGGATCAGGATCAGCATGGCAATGATGATGCCAAGCGCAAAGACGATGCCGACCCGGTCGATGGCGCGGCCGAGCCAGCCCGCCTCTGGAATGGGCCCGCCCTCGTCCCGGGGCGGCGTGATGTCGGTGTGATCTTCTGTCACGGGCCTTGTCCCTCGTCATAAGGTTCTTGCGAAGACGCCCGGACCTGCGGGTCCGGGCGTCTGGAAAAGCACGGTCGGGCCGCGCCGGTCTTACTCGGCGATCAGGCCGTTCTCGGTCAGGTAGCCGGTCAGCGTGTCATAGACCTTCTGCGCGTTCTCGGAGCGTTCGGCGACCTTCTCCCACTCGCCCATGGCGATCTGGCGGAACTTGGCGCGCTCCTCCTCGGACCAGTCATGCACGGTGATCTCGCCAGAGGCCTTGGCCTCCTCGACGGCTTCCTGATCGGCAGCCTTGAGCGAGGAGATCTGGTTCTGGGCAAACTGCTTGACCGACTCTTCCATGATCTGCTGGAGATCCTCGGGCAGTTCTTCCCACTTGCTCTCGTTCATCGAGACCTCGACCAGCGGCATCGAGTGGAAGCCCGGATAGACCGGGTGCGAGGCCACGTCATGCATGCCCTGCGCGTGGTTGACCGAAAAGACCGAGTAGTCGGCCGCGTCGATCACGCCCTTGTCGAGCGAGGTGAAGACCTCCGAACCGGGCAGGTTCACGGGCGCCGCACCCGCGGCGGCAAAGACCTGCTGCACGAGGCCTTCGGGCGCGCGCAGCTTCAGCCCCTTGAGATCATCGACCCCGTCGAGCGGCACGTTCGACACGAAGGCTTCGAGCCCCGGCGTGCTGACGCCGATGAACTCCAGCCCGTAGGGCGAGAGCAGCTCGTCCATCAGCTCGTGACCGCCGCCCTGCTCGATGAAGTCGAACATCTGCTGCGGATCGCCCCAGGCGCCGACCGGGTTGGCGATCAGGCCAAAGGCCGGGTCCTTGCCCGAGAAATAGGAGGTGTCGGTGATGTGCCCGTCGAGGATGCCGGCCGCGATCGCGTCCTGCGTCTCGTTATGCGCCACGATCGAATCCACCGGCAGCAGCTCGACGCTGACGCGGCCATCGGTCATCTCGCCGACGCTCTCGGCCCACTGCTTTTGCAGCTCGAAGTTCGGGTTGCCCGCCGGGTCCGAGGACTGGAAGCGGAAGCTGTAGTCCTGCGCGACGGCGGCGCCCGACAGGGTCAGCGCGGCGGCGAGGGTGATGGTGAAGCTCTTGGTCATGAAGTCCTCCTCAGTGGTGTGTCTGCCCGGACCCTCCGGGTCCTCCCTGCAGACGGGATGAAAGCTCGCTCTGCGCCGTTTCCAGCACCTCGTCGGGCGGCGGCGCGACGGAGACGCAGATCGCCCCCTCCTCGGGGGCGGGCGGCTCCAGCGTCGCGAATTGGCTGTCGAGCAGCGAGACGGGCATGTAATGCCCCTCGCGCTGCGCCATGCGGTCGCGCAAGAGCGCATGATCGCCTTCGAGATAGACGATGGGAAAATCGCCGAGCCGCGCGCGCAGCCGGTCGCGGTAGACCCGCTTGAGCGCCGAGCAGGCGACGACGGCAAAGGGTTCGGTCGTGGCCATCGCCTCGGCCACCGCATCGAGCCAGCCCCAGCGCAGCGCGTCGGTCAGCGGCTCGCCGCGCGCCATGGCGGCGACGTTTTCCTCGGGGTGCAGGTCGTCGGCATCGATGTAGACGCCGCCCAGGCGCTCGGCCAGGCCGCGCGCCACGGTGCTCTTGCCCGCGCCGCTCACACCCATCACCAGAACCGGTTTGCGTCCGTCGTCCATGCCGCCTCCCTTGTCGCAGCCCGCCTCCACGGCTACGATGACAGCGCTATCATTAGATGACAGCGCTGTCATCCGTCAAGGGGGAGCGAAATGGCGAAACGGGTGACATTGGCCGAGGTCGCGGCACAAGCGGGGGTTTCGCCGATCACGGTCAGCCGCGCCCTGCGCCGCCCCGACACGGTGCAGCCCGACACGCGCGCCCGCATCGATGCCGCCGTGGCAGCCCTCGGCTACGTGCCCGACCCCGCGGCCCGGGCGCTGGCCACCGGCCGCGCCGACGTGATCGGCGTGCTGATCCCCTCGGCCACCAACGCCGTCTTCACCGACGTGCTGACCGGGCTTTACGACGAGCTTTCTGAGACCCGCTTCGACCTGCAATACGGCATCACCCGCTACGAGCCCGCGACCGAGGAAAAGCTGCTCGGCGTCTTTTTGCGCCAGCGCCCCGCCGGGCTGATCGTCGCCGGCATCGACCAGACGCCCGCCGCGCGCCGCCTGTTGGAGCGCGCCGATTGCCCGGTGGTGCAGGTCATGGAGACCGGCCCCGACCCGGTCGACATGATGGTCGGCTTCTCGCATCACGACGCCGCCGCCGCCGCGACGCGGCACCTGATCGCGCAGGGCTACCGCAACCCCGGCTTTCTCGGCGCGCGGATGGACCCGCGCACGCAGCGCCGCTTTGCCGGGTTCCGCGCCGAGGCCGAGGCGGGCGGCGTCTTCGACCCCGAGCGCTGCGAAACCACCCCGGTCCCGTCGAGCGTCGGTGGTGGCGCGGCCCTGCTGCGGGCCCTCATGACCCGGCGGCCCGAAACCGACGCGGTGTTCTGCAACAACGATGACCTCGCCATGGGCGCGCTGTTCGAGGCGATGCGCATGGGGTTCCCCGTACCAGAACGGCTTGGGATCTGCGGCTTCAACGATCTGGAGATGATGCACGCCGCCGAACCGGCGCTGACCTCGGTGCGTACCAACCGCTTCGAGATGGGGGTGCGGGCGGCGCGGATGATCCGCGCGAGGCTCGATGGCCGCGATCCCGGCCCCGCACTCATCGATCTCAAGCCGCAGGTCCAGGCCCGCCGCAGCACCGGCGGCCCGAGCTGACAAGGCGCGCCCCATGGGGGGCGCGCCGATCACGTCTCAATCGTCGAGCGCGCCCTTGGCCTCGCCCTTGAGGTTCTGGCCATGACCCTTGAGCTTCTGGGCCTTGCCCTCGTCCTGCAGGTCCTTGTTGTCCGTGGCCTCGCCGATCTTGTCCTTGGCCGCGCCGACGGTCTTGTTCGCGGCGCCCTTGGCCTTGTCTTCGCTCTCGCTCATGTCGTGCTCCTCGCCTTGGTGATGCGGGCGAGGGGCGCTTTGCCCCCTGCCCCGCTTGCCCACCAAACGCGCCGCGCCGCGCATCAGTTCACCTTGCCCACACGATTCCCGACAGACGATCTCGGATATACCCAAAAGCCGCCCCGCCTCCGGTTGACAATGTTTACCATTATGGTCAGGAAATTGGGAAGCACGGAAAACACCCCCGGAGGGACATCATGACACGCATCTTTACCGCGCTCCCGGCGCTGCTGGCCTTCGCCGCTCCCGCCGTGGCGCAGGACCGCGCGGAGGTCGTCGCCACCTATGCCGACATCGCCGCCGCGGGCTACGAGGACAGCCTGCTCAAGGCCCGCGCGCTGCAGGACGCCACCCGCGCGCTGATCGAAACCCCCTCCGCCGAGGCGCTCGAGGCGGCGAAAGCCGCATGGCTCGCCGCCCGTGTGCCCTACCAGCAGACCGAGGTCTTCCGCTTCGGCAACCCGATCGTCGATGACTGGGAGGGCCGGGTGAACGCCTGGCCGCTTGACGAGGGGCTGATCGACTACGTCGACGGCGACACCCCCTCCGCCGAAAACCAGCTCGCCGGCCTCAACGTGATCGCCAACCCGCGCTTCACCCTTTCGGGCGAGGAGATCGACGCCACCGAAATCACCCCCGCCCTGATTGAGCAGACCCTGCACGAGGCCGATGCCGTCGAGGCCAATGTCGCCACCGGCTACCACGCGATCGAATTCCTGCTCTGGGGCCAGGATCTCAACGGCACCGCGCCGGGCGCGGGCGCCCGCCCCTGGACCGATTACGCCACGGGTGAGGACTGCACCGGCGGCAATTGCGACCGCCGCGCAGACTACCTCGCCGCCGCGACCGAGCTTCTCGTCTCGGATCTCGACTGGATGGCCCAACAATGGACCGAAGCGGGCGCCGCGCGCGAAACCCTCATGGCCGACCCCGAGGCCGCCGTGGCGGTGATGCTGACCGGCATGGGCAGCCTCTCCTATGGCGAGCAGGCGGGCGAACGCATGAAGCTCGGCGTCATGCTCAACGACCCCGAGGAAGAGCACGACTGCTTCTCCGACAACACCCACAACAGTCACTATTACGACGGTCTGGGCATGCGGAACGTCTATCACGGCGAATACCTGCGCACCGATGGCCGCCTCGTCTCCGGCCCCTCGCTGGCCGATCTTCTCGCCGCCGCCGATGCGGATGTCGCGGCCGAGCTGAGCGCCGATATCGACACCACCATGATCGAACTTGGCCGGATCAAGACCGCCGCCGAGGCAGGCTTCAGCTACGACATGATGCTCGCACGCGGCAATGCCGAGGGCGAGGCGCTGATCATGGGCGCGGTCGACGCGCTGGTCGATCAGACCCGCTCGATCGAGCGCGCGGTCGCCGCACTCGGCCTCGACCAGATCGGCTTTGCAGGCTCCGACAGCCTCGACAGCCCCGACGCGGTCTTCCAGTAAGCCCGCCTCCCGCGGGCGCGCGGCCACGCTCGCGCGCCCGCGGCATTCAGAGACAAAACCGGGGCGTTTCCGTGCTGCGCAAGACCCTCACCCTGCTGTGCGCCACCGCGCTCCCCCTGACCGCGCCGCTGGCGGGGCCCGGCACCGCCGATCTCACCGCGCCGCATCTCGACGTGCTGCCGCGCAGCGCGGAAGAGCGCGCGCGCATCATTGCCGTCACCGCTCCCCCCGCGGATTTCGCCGCGCCCGAACCCTTCGAGGCCAAGCCCGGCGGCGCGGCCAGCGTGCGCGCACGCACCACGCCCGACGCCTTTTCCCAGCCCTCCGGCAATATCCCCTTCGAGCGCGAGCTCGATTTCAAGATCGGCAACGGGCTGTTCAAGAAGCTCTGGGTCTCCTCGCCCGCCTCGACGCTGGCCTCCGACGGCCTCGGCCCGCTCTACAACGCCCGCTCCTGCCAGCGCTGCCACCTCAAGGACGGGCGCGGCCATCCGCCCGAGGGGCCAGACGACGACACTGTCTCAATGTTCCTGCGCCTCTCGGTCCCCGCCGCCCCCGAAGAGGCAATGAGCGAGATCGAGGCCTTCCTGCTGTCGATCGGCGAAGATGGCGCGCGCACCCGACCAGACCCCATATATGGCGGTCAGCTGCAGGATTTCGCCGTGCAGGGCCACGCCGCCGAGGGGCAGATGCGGGTCGAATACGAGGAGTTCGAGGTCACCCTCTCGGACGGCGAGACCGCCCGCCTGCGCCGCCCGAGCTACGCCATCGAAGATCCGGGCTACGGCGCCCCCCACCCCGATCTGATGCTCAGCCCCCGCGTCGCCCCGCCGATGATCGGGCTCGGCCTGCTCGAGGCGATCCCGGCCGAGGACATCCTCGCTCTCGCCGACCCCGAGGACCGCGACGGCGACGGCATCTCGGGGCGCGCGCAGATCGTCTGGTCCTTCGAGTTCGACCGCCCGATGCTCGGCCGCTTCGGCTGGAAGGCGGGCGCGCCGACGCTGCGCGAACAATCGGCCTCGGCCTTCGCGGGCGACATCGGCATTTCCAGCCCGATCTTCGACGCGCCCTTCGGTGACTGCACCGAGGGCCAGCCCGCCTGCCGCAGCGCCCCGCATGGCGATGGCGACGCGCGCGAGACGGAAGTCGACGCCGAGGCGCTCGATCTCGTCACCTTCTACAGCCGCAACCTCGCCGTGCCCGAGCGCCCGGACGTGGGTGACGCGCAGGTGCTGCGCGGCAAGCAGATCTTCCACGAGACCGGCTGTGCCGCCTGCCACACGCCCAAGCACGTGACCCACAGGCTCACCGATCAGCCCGAGCAGAGTTTTCAGCTGATCTGGCCGATGACCGACCTTCTGCTGCACGACATGGGCGAAGGTCTGGCCGACCACCGCCCCGAGGGGTTGGCCTCGGGGCGCGAATGGCGCACCGCGCCCTTGTGGGGCATCGGGCGGACGGAGCTGGTCAATGGTCATACCCAGTTCCTGCACGACGGACGCGCCCGCTCGCTTCTCGAAGCCATATTATGGCATGGCGGAGAGGCCGACCCCGCCAAGACCCGCGTCGCCGAAATGCCGAAAGCCGATCGCGACGCCCTGATCCGATATCTGGAGAGCCTATGATGACGCGCCGCCTCGCCGCCGCCCTCGCCCTGATCGCCGCCGCCGGGGCCGCCCCGGCGGGCGTGCCCGATGCGGTGGAGGACCACGTCCTGCCCGGCATGGACCGCTTCGCCGAGGCGAGTGCCGCACTGTCCGAGACGGCTCTCGCCGATTGCCGCGCTGCAGCATTGCGCCCTGCCTATCACGCGGCCTTCGACGCCTGGCTTGGCGTCGGTCACCTCCGTTTCGGCCCGTTTGAGGAGGACGGTCGCGCGCTGGCCATCGCCTTCTGGCCCGACACCCGCGGCATGGTGGCGCGCAGCACCGATGCGCTGATCGCCGATGCCGACGGGGCGGTCGATGATCCGCAGGCCTTCGCCGAGGTCTCGGTCGCGGCGCGCGGGCTCTTTGCGCTGGAGCGGCTCCTGTTCGAGCCGGGCATGGCCGATTACGTCGAGAACGATTACCGCTGCGCCCTTGCCCGCGCCATTTCGGTCGATCTGGCGCGCATGGCAGATGAGCTGGCCCAGGACTGGCGCGCCGACCATGCCCCCGCGATGATCGAAGCCGACAATGCGACCTACCGCGCCCCGCGCGAGGCGCAGCAGGCGCTCTATACCGCGCTGACCACCGGCCTCGCCTTCAACGCCGACCAGCGCCTCGGCCAGCCTCTGGGCAGCTTCGACCGCCCGCGCCCCGCGCGCGCCGAAGCCCGCTACGCCGAACGTTCCTTACGCAATGTGAAGCTATCGCTCGTCGCCCTGCGCGACCTTGCCCGTGCGCTGGCGGACACGTCGATCCCGCAGACCGAAGCCGCCTTCGAGACCGCGCTCGATGCCACCACAGCGCTCGACGCGGTCTTTGCCGGGGTCGAGGATCCGCAGGAACGGCTCAGGATCGAGATCCTGCAGCAGCGCATCACTGCCATCTCAGGCCCCGTCGCCAACGAGATCGGCGCGCCGCTCGGTATCTCGGCGGGGTTCAACGCCACGGATGGCGACTGAGATGACCAGCCGCCGCCGCTTCCTCGCCTCCATGCTCGCCGCCTCGGCTCTGCCGCGCCCGGTCTGGGCCGATGCCGGCGCACCCGCCTACCTCGCTGCCGCCCGCACGCCCGATGGCAGTTTCGCGCTGTTCGGCCTTTCCGCCGGGGGGCAGGCGGTCTTCCGGGTCCCCTTGCCGGACCGGGGCCACGCCGCCGCCGCCCATCCGGTCGCCCCCGAGGCTGTGGCCTTCGCCCGCAGGCCGGGCACCTTTGCGCTGGTGATCGACTGCGCTTCTGGCCGGGTGCTGCACCGGCTGCAATCGCCGCAAGGGCGGCATTTCTACGGCCACGGCGCTTTCCTCGAAGACGGTGAAATCCTTTGCACCACCGAGAACGACATCGCGACCGGAGAGGGGCGGATCGGGCTGTGGTCGCGCGCAGAGGGCTATGCCCGGATCGGCGAGATCGCCTCGGGTGGCATCGGCCCGCACGAGTTGCGCCAACTTGGTACGCGGACCCTCGTGGTTGCCAATGGCGGCATCCGCACCGATCCCGCAAGAGGCCGCGAGAAGCTCAATCTCGGTACGATGCGCCCGAACCTTGCCTATGTCGATCTCGACCATGGCCCGCAGGAGGGGATCGAGCTGGAACCGGATCTGCACCGGAACTCGATCAGGCATCTGGGCGTCAGCGGCACGGGCGAGGTGGCCTTCGCGATGCAGTGGCAGGGCGACGCGATGGCGGAGGTTCCTCTCCTCGGCCTACATCGTCGCGGTGCGGTCCCGCGCCTGCTTTCGGCCGATCTCGCCGAGCAGATCGCGATGCAGGGCTATGCCGGCAGCGTGGCCTTCGACGGGGCAGGTGAGCGCGTGGCCATCACCTCTCCGCTTGGCGGGCGGCTGCATGTCTTCGACCGAGAGGGCTCCGTCGAAAGCCTTTCGCGTGCCGACATCTGTGGTGTTGCCCCGGCTTCGAATGGCTTCCTGGCGACCGACGGGCTTGGCGGTGTCATGGCCGCCGGAGCGAAGGGGCTCGTCACCTTGTCGCGGCACGAGAATGCCTGGGACAACCATCTCGTTGCGATCAGCTGACGGCTTTTCGCGCTCACCTTGCCTGTTCAAATCTCCCGCGGCGTTCACAACTGTGAACTCAGACCGGGTCGGGCAGGAGGGCCATGATCATCCGCATTGGTGAAAATGCGCCGCCTCTGGCCTTCGTCACGAGGCTTCTGAGATAGCCGCCGGGGTTTCGGATCGCCGAGAACCTTTGCAGCATGGCGCCTAGCACGGTGGCGGCCTGTTCTTTGCCCAGAATCCCTTTCGCTTCGTCCCAGACGGCGGGGGAAATGCCGGTCATGGGGCGGATCTTGTCGGCCGCGCGCATGAAGCCGTGCCAGTCGGCGATGGGATCTGGCGCATAAACGCCGACCTCGGTGCAGGCGCGAAGCACGAGGCGCAGCGGTGGCAGGCTCGGGCTGGTCTTCTTTGCATCCGGTGCGAGGTTGGCTGCCTCTCGGGCCGGTGGCGGTGTTTCGATGCGCTCGGATGTCTGCGCCGGTTCAAGATCAATAAGATCTTTATTTGTCTTCTGTTGGTGCTGCTCATTTCGGGCGTCAGTGTTGCTCGAAATGGTTGATGAGAGGTCAAGCAGGCGCGCGGTTTCGCGGATGGCGTCGCGCAGGGACAGCTCGATCGCGGCAAGGGTTTCGAGGTTGAGCTTGCGGCGCAGCTGGGCTGCGACGGCCTGGGACAGATCGGACAGACGGGGCAGGGCAGGGGCGTCGATGCCCTCCAGCCCGGCCAGCTCGACCAGGGCCGAGAGGTCGCGGCGCAGCAGGCTGACGGTCTGACGCCGCGATGCAAGTTCGGCGGCCTCGACCCGGCAGCTCTCGGCGGCCTCGGCGATCTCGGCGGCGCGGTGCAGCAGCGGCGAGAGGTCGAAGCCGAAGGCGATCTTGGCCCCGGCGATACGGCGAGCGTAGCGCTTGCCGTTGGGGCTGTCGCGGCGAAGCAGGAAGCCCTCGGCCACCAGCTTGGCGAGGTGGCGGCGCATGGTCGAGCAGGCCATGCCGTTCGCACGGGCGCAGATCGTCTCGTTGGAGGGGTGGACGATGAGCGGGGCGGAGGCGTCGAGCCGGGTGTCGGGGTGACAGCTCAGCAGCGCCTGAAGCACGGTGATGTCGCGGTCCGACAGGCCGAAGCGGGTCCGGCCCGCGGTGAGGTCGCGCAGGATCTGCCACTTGTCGATCGGGCAGGGGGCCTGAGTGCCGGGGGTCTGAGCGCGGGGGCGATGGTTTTCGAGCGCGGTGCGGACAGTCCGCTCCGTTCGCCCGAAAGGCGTGAGGGAATGATAGCCCATGTTTCGATCACGAAGACAAAAAATCCCGCAACGCGAATCGATAACGACTTGCGCAGAACATCTCGCGAGACTAACTTGAGGGTGCAAAGATCAAGTTGGGGTCTCGTGGAGCTTTATTAGCTTTACGGGGCTCTTTCTTTGTCTGGCTCGTGCTCCTTCTCTTGCGGTTTCGGTTCGGGGTTCAGTCTTCGGCGCGCGCCTTCCAGCGGGCGTGAAGCTCTTCGACGATCGCCTGCGCCTCGGCATCGATCCAGTCGGCAAAGCCGGGATCCTTCAGCTGCAGATCCAGCCCCTTCGCGGTGCGCCGCAGCGTGCCGGCGTTGCGGCCTTCGATCTGCAACGTCTGGCGCTTGGGCGCATTCGACGTGGCCCGGCGCGGGGCAGGGGCGGGGGACAGCCGCTTCAGCACCGCCTCGAAGGCGGCGACGGAGGCGTCTTCGTCGCTTGCCTCGCCGCGCACTTCGGCGACCTGCGCGGCGGTGTGGACCTCTTCGGCCAGATCGGCCAAGGCGGCGCGGTCCGCGCCGCTGGCCTCGATCGCGCGGGCCATCGTCTCCCAGCGGGGGCGGCCGATGCCATGGGCGGGGCCGATCGCGGTGGCGAGCTCGCGGCCGATGATCTCGGCCACCGAGATCGCCATGGAGACCGAGGATTTCGACACGGTCAGCACCTCGGCCACCTGGCTCTGGTTGCCGAAGCCGTTCTCGACAAGGCCCTGGGCGAAAAGCGCCTTTTCGATGAAGGAGAGATCGCGCCGGGCCATGTTCTCGGAGATCTGCGCGGTCATGGCGTCGCGCTCGTCGAGCGAGGCGATGAGCGCGCGGACCTTGTCGACCTTGTCGGAGCCGCGGATCGCCTCGAGACGGCGGCGACCGTAGACCAGCAGGTAGCGGCCGTCCTTCTCGGGGTTGCGGCGCACGAGGATCGGCACGGTCTGGCCATTGGCCTCGATCGCGTCGCGCAGGTCGAGCACATCCGCCGGGTCGAGCCGGTCGCGGGTGCGCATGTCATCCACGAGGGCGGGGTCGATTTCCCAGACGCGGTGGCTGTCGACCGCGTCGCGGGCCGAGCGCAGGGCGCGGTTCGAGGACATCATCGGCGTGTTGCGCGAGGTGGAGCCCGCGGCGGCGAGGCCGTCGAGCATGGACATGCGTTTCTTGCGGTTCTCGCTCATTCCTGCGTTCCCCTCATCTTCCCCATGTCTTCTGGATCAGCGCGGCGATCTCGTCGTTGACCGCGTTGACGCTTTCCATCGCGCGGTCATAGGTCGAGCGGGTGAAGGCGCTGCGCTCGACCTCGTAGAGCGTCTGCTTGGTCAGGCCGGCATCCGAGATGGCGGTGGATTTCAGCATCGGCGCGTTGAGCACCTTGTCCCCATACATCATGCGCAGAAAGGCGACGATCCGGTTCTGCGGCGCGTCGGTCGGCTCGTAGCGGGTGAGCAGGTAGCGCATCCAGTCGTGCTTCATGTCGGCGCCGCTTTCGGCGATCACATCCATCAGATCGGCGGTCATGCGCAGGAATTGCGACATCGACATCACGTCGAGCATCTCGGGGTGGATGGTGACCAGCACGCCGGTCGCCGCCGACAGCGCCGACATGGTGAGAAAGCCGAGCTGCGGCGGGCAGTCGATCACCACCACGTCGTAGCGATCCTCGATCTGCGACAGCGCCTCCTTGACGCGGAAGAAGAACAGCCCCGCCTCGCCTTGGGCCAGCGCGCGGGGCGTTTCGTGTTCGAACTCCATCAGTTCGAGATTGCCGGGAATGAGGTCGAGGCCGGGGATGTAGGTGGGGCGGATGACGTCGGCGATCGGCACCGGGTTGTGGTAGCGGATGGCGTCGTAGAGCGTGCCGCCTTCGAGCAGGTCGAACTCGGGCTGCACCCCGTGCAGCGCGGTGAGCGAGGCCTGCGGGTCGAGGTCGATCGCCAGCACGCGGTAGCCCTTGAGCGCCAGCCGCTGCGCGAGATGGGCCGAGCTCGTTGTCTTGCCCGAGCCGCCCTTGAAGTTCATCACGCCGATGACCTGAAGATGGTCGCCCTCGCGGCGGCCGGGCAGGTAATCGCCGCGCCGCTTGCGCGCGGTCTTTTCCAGAAGCACGCGCAGTTCGCGCAGGTCCTGCGCGGAATAGAGCCTGCGATGGCCGGGCGTGACCATGGGCGAGGGGCCCTTGCCGTCGAGATGCAGCTTGCGCAGGTAGGAATCGTTGACCCCGAGCAGCACCGCGGCCTCGCCGGAGGTGAAGCGGCGCATTTCCTTGGAGGCGTCGGGCGGAAACAGGCTTTCGGCCTGGGCGTGGAGCTGCGCGGTCAGCCGCTCGGAATGATCGCGGATGACGGCGTTCAGCTCATCTTCGTCTCTGGTATTCTGAAGCTGCACGAGTCGCGTCCATCACCTTGATTCATTGGTCTTTGGCCCTGCCGTCTCGAAATTGCTCACGGATTCGGACGTTTTGCGACACGGCTTCGTGACTATTGACGGGGCGGGCCGAGTCTTGCAAGAGGAATTCACGTTTCCGCGCCAGATGTCACGCCCCATGCGGCATTGCCGGTCATGCTTGAAGGGGCCGGGACGGAGGGATGGTGTTCGCAGCTTGCCCGGATTCGCGGCAAGTTGCCTTTCCGGTTGGTGGGAGAGGCTGTGAAGTTGCCATGATATCCACGCGGCTTGGGCGCGGCCGCGCCGTGCGGGCATCAAAGCCATTGACTTGGAAGGGAACTGCTTGTTTCATTTGTATACGAACAAAATTATGCACGGTATTCCCGATCGATCACCGCGGTCCCCGACTGGAAACGAGGCTCACACATGTCTTTGAAGGCGCTTGCCCTTACCACCCTGGCAGCCTGCGCGGCGCTGCCCGCCACGCTCATTGCCCAGGAGCGCGCGTTTCGCATCGGCCTCATCACGCCGCCCGTTCACGTGTGGAACGAAGAGGCCCGCGGGCTTGGCGAGACGCTGTCGGAGATGTCCGACGGGCGGCTTTCGGTGACGACCTTTCCCTCGGGCCAGCTCGGCTCGGAAAGCGCGATGCTCCAGCAGCTGCAGACCGGCGCGCTCGACATGGCCTGGTTGACCACGGCCGAACTGACCACCCGCGTGCCCGACATGAGCGCGCTGCACGCGCCCTTTCTGGTCGACAACATCGCGGATGCCGCGAAGGTGCTGCGCTCGGACGAGGCGCGCGAGATCCTGGGCAAGCTGCCCCGCGCCACCGGCACGGTGGGGCTGTGCTACGCCATGACCGGCATGCGCCAGCTGATGACCAAGGAGCCGGTCGAGACGGCCGAGGACCTGGCCGGGATGCGGTTCCGGATCACGCCCGCCCCGCCGATCAAGACCTTCTTCGAGATGCTCGGGGCCGCGCCCGCGCCGATGCCGCTGACGCAGGTCTATGACGGGCTCGCCAACGGCCAGATCGACGCGATCGACATGGATTACGAGTCGATCATCAACTTCGGCTACCACGATCACGCCAGCCACATGCTGGAGACCAACCACCACCTGTTCGGCATGGTCGCGCTGGTCTCGGGCCGGGTCTGGGCGCAGCTGTCGGACGAGGACAAGGCGCTGCTGCAGGAGGCCTCGCAGACGCATTGCGACCAGACGATCGACCGCTTCGTCGCCAAGGAGGCCGACAAGCTCGAGACGCTCAAGGCGGTCGAGGGGCTGACCATCACCGAGGATGTGGACCCCGCCTTCTTCGGCGACGTGGTCGAGCGCTGGGACGCCGAATGGGCCGAGCAGACGCCCTATGTGCAGAAGATGCGCGACCTCGTCGCCACGTTCTGAACCGCGCGGCGGGGCGGCCCGAGGCCGGTCCCGCCGCATCGCCTCTTCGCGCCGCATCGGACATCGGATGACCATCGGATCTCTTCTCCATCGCCTGTCCTCGGGCCTTGCCTGGGTCGAGCGCGGGCTCTTGCGTCTGCTCGTGCTGATCATCGCGACCTTCGTGCTGCTCAACGTCGGCCTGCGCGTCTTCGGGATCACCATCGCCTGGGCCGACGAGCTGGCGGTCCATGCGATGATCCTGTCGGGCTTCATCGGCGCCTCTCTCATGCTGCGCGCCCGGATCGACCCGGCGGTGCTGCTGGCGCATGAGGTCGTGCCCGAAAATGTGGCGCGGGTGCTGCGCATCCTGGTTTCGACCGGCTCCGCGGCCTTCGGCATGGTGCTCTTCTGGCTCTGCCTGCGCTGGTTCGACCCGGCCGGGCTCATGGAGGCAGGCTTCGACGTGGCCGAGTTCGAGATGCAGAGCTTCAACTTCATCTATACCGACACCACGCCGGTCATGGCCGTGCCCTCCTACTGGTTCTACCTCGTGATGCCGTGGTTCGCGCTGACGCTGAGCGTGCATGCGCTGACCAATCTGGCCGAGGATTTCGGGCTGGTCGGACGCCGCGCCGACCCTGCCGGACTGGCGCTTTCGGAGGCCCCGCCATGACCATGCTCGTCCTTGCCTCGCTGCTTTTCGTCGGCATGCCGATCGGGCTGATCCTGTGCTGGGCCGCGCTGACCTTCATCGTCTCCTCGGGCAACACGATCCTGCTCGACAGCTTCGCGTTGCAGATGTTCAACGCGCTCAACAACTTCGGCCTGCTGGCGATCCCGCTTTTCGTGCTGATCGGCGAGCTGATGAACGGCTCGGGCATCACGCAGCGGCTGATCCGCCTCGCGGCGGTGTTCATCGGCAACATCCGCGGCGGGCTGGCCTATGTGAACCTGCTGGCCAACATGATGGTCGCCTCGATCCTCGGCTCGGCCACGGCGCAGATCGCGATGATGACGCAGGTCATGGTGCCCGAGATGGAGCGCGAGGGCTATCGGCGCGACTTCTCCACCGCCGTCACCGCCTTCGGCGGGCTTCTGGGCCCGATCATCCCGCCCTCGATCGTCTTCGTGGTCTATGCGGTGCTGGCGCAGCTGGCGGTGCGCGACATGCTGGTCGCGGGGATCATCCCGGGGCTGATCCTGACCTCGCTGTTTCTCGGCACCATCGCCCTTCTGGGGCGCCGCTATGCCTATCCGCCCTCGAAGAGCCCCAGCTGGGCCGAGCGGGGCCGGGCTGTGCGCGGCGCGCTGCCGATGCTGACGATCCCGGCGATCATCATCGGCACCATCACCGGCGGCTTTGGCTCGCCGACCGAGGCGGCGGCGCTCGGCGCCTTCTGCGCGGCGCTGCTGGGGCTTTTCGTCACCAGGACGCTGAAGCTTTCTGACATGGGGCCGATCCTGCTTCGGACCGGCATCAACTCGGCGCTGGTGCTGTTCCTGGTCGCGGCGGCGGGGGTGTTCTCCTGGGTGCTGGTCTTTGGCCAGGTGCCGCAGACGGTGGCGGCCTGGATCCAGTCGGTGGCGACGAGCCCGGTCAGCTTCATGCTGCTGGTGATGCTGGTCCTGCTGCTCGTCGGCACGATCATCGACGGCATCCCGGCGCTGATCATGGTGGTGCCGATCCTTCTGCCGATCGCCACCGACGTCTACGGCATCGACCCGGTGCATTTCGGGGTGGTGGTCTCGGTCAACCTGATCCTCGGCCTGCTTTCGCCGCCGGTGGGGATCGGGCTCTACGTCGCGGCCAACGCGGCCAATATCAGCCCGGTTTCGGTGATCAAGGTCTCCTTGCCCTTCTTCTGCGTGACCGGCCTCGCGCTGGTGCTGCTGGCGATCTTCCCGCAGCTCAGCCTGGCGCTGCTCTAGGTCCTGGCGCACGCAGGACGAGGGCCCGGTCACGATATGGCCGGGCCTTTGTCATTGAGAAAGGGGCAGCGCGTTCAGCAGATCTTGCGCAGCAGCTTCAGCAGCCTTGCCTGATCCTTGTCGGAGAGCGGCGCGAGGGTGAGCTGGGTGATCTCGGCGGCGAGCGGCAGCACGCGGGCCAGCACGCGCCGCCCCTCCCGCGTCAGCTCCAGCGTGATCATCCGCGCATCGGTGGCGGATTTCTTCTTGCTGACCAGCTCGCGCTTGACCATGCGCTGCACCACGCCGTTGATCGTCGACTGGTCCATCGAGGTCTGGCGGCCGAGGGCGTTCTGCGAGATCTCCCCCACCTCGCTGAGCTTGGCGAGCACGGCGAATTGCTGCGAGGTCAGACCTTCGGCCATGTGGGTGTGAAAGATGCTCAGATGCCTTTGCTGGGCGCGGCGCAGCAAGTAGCCGATCTGCGCGTCGAGCGCGTAGCCGCGGCGCGATGGGGTCTCGGCGCCCTGTTCGGTTTCCTGCTCGGTCTCCTGCTTTGGCGGCTGCCTGCCCTCCGCCTCGCGCTCATCGGCCATCTCGCCCTGCCCCGTTCCCACTCAAACAAATCGGCTCGCCTCCCCTAGCACGAAGGGAGGCGAGCCTGAAACACCCGGAGGCGACTCCTCGCGCGGCCCGGATGGGCCGGCGCGCGGCGCGTTGACCGCCGGGTGGGACTGGCCGAGACCTCTGCGAAGGCCATCGGGTTGGCGTTGTCGCTCATTGCCTCGATCATGCCGACGAAGAGGTCGTTGCTCATCACCGCAGCTTCATGCCGGCGACGTCCTCGGGGGTCTCGATCGGGCCCTCGCCGACGCGCTCCATGCCGTGGCTCAGCGGGTGATCCTCGACAGGGCTGTTCCAGCTGCGCCATTCCTTTGCGGCACTGGCGCCGGTCAGGACAGGCTTATGGACATGTTCGTGTCCTGCCTCGAAGTTGTAATTATTACCCGTCATGACTTTTACAAAAAATTGCAACGGACTTTGCCGTGACGCAGGGAGACCTTGTGAATCCCCGTAAATCAGGCTAATCAGTCGCAGGGGCCGGCAGCGGGCGGCGATATCTTGTCAAATCATGAATTACAAATGTTGACAATATGGAGGCCGGGCGGCTAGGGTGACGGGGCAATGCAGAGGTTCGCCCGGTGGCGGCAGGAGGAGACGATGGAGATGACGGCGCTTGGGGAACAGACCCATGCGAGGCTGATGCAGGTCAGCACCGCGACACTGACCACGGCGCTGTTCAAGCGCGGCTTTCGCAACATCTACCTGCAGGGGCCGCAGCGGCTTCGGGCGGGGCGCAACATGGTCGGGCTGGCCTATACGCTGCGCTACATCCCGGCGCGCGAGGATCTCGACGTGCTCGAAAGCTTTGCCGACCGCGACAACGCGCAGCGCAAGGGTGTCGAGGAATGCCCCGAGGGCGCGATCTTCGTGATCGACTCGCGCGGCGACGCGACGGCGGCCTCGGCGGGCTGCATCCTCGCCACGCGGCTGCAGCAGCTCGGCTGCCGCGGCATCGTCACCGACGGCGGCTTTCGCGACACGCCCGAGATCGCGCAGCTCGAGATGCCCGCCTATCATTCGCGCCCCAGCGCGCCGACCAACCTCACCAAGCACCACGCGGTGGCGGTCAACGATGCGATCGCCTGCGGCGGCGTGTCGGTTTTTCCCGGCGACGTCATTGTCGGGGACAACGAGGGCGTTGTATGCATTCCGAGGCATATTGCCGATGAAGTCGCGGAAGAGGCCGTCGAGATGACCTCCTTCGAGGATTTCGTGATGGAGGAGGTCCAGAAGGGCGCCTCGACCTTCGGTCTCTATCCGCCGACCGATCCGGCCACCAAGGGGAAGTACAGCGCATGGCGACAGGCAAACGGGCGATAGAGCTTTCCTCCACGGGCGGCCCCGACGGCGCGGCGCCGCCCACCCCCGCGCGAGCGGCGCGCGACACGCGCGACCGGACGCTGGCCGACACGGTCTATGAGAACGTGCTGGCCCGGATCGTGCGCGGCGATTTCCCCGTGGGCGAGAAGCTTCCCACCGAACACGAGCTGAGCGTGGAGATGGGCGTGTCGCGTCCGGTGCTGCGCCAGGCGCTCAAGCAGCTGCGCGAGGACGGGGTCGTGGTCTCGCGGCAGGGCTCGGGCTCCTTCGTGCGGCGCAAGCCCGAGGAGGCGGTGCTCGACTTCGCCCCCATCGGCTCGATCGCCGACATCCAGCGCACCTTCGAGTTCCGCGCCGCGATCGAGGGCGAAGCGGCGTTTCTGGCCGCGCAGCGCCGCTCGGAGCGCGAGCTGCGCCAGATCCAGACGGCGCTGGAGGAGCTCGACCGCTGCGTGCGCACCGGCGAGCTTGGCGTCGATGCCGACGAGGCGTTCCACGCCGCCGTCTGCGCGGCCTCGGACAACCATTACTTCATGTCGGCGCGCAACTCGATGAAGGCCAACATCCTCACCGGCCTCAACCTCACCCGCAACCTGTCGCTCACCAAGTCGCAGGAGCGGCTTGCGATGGTGCAGGCCGAGCATGACGCGATCTTCGCCGCGATCACCGCGCGTGACGGCGAGGCGGCGCGCCGCGCGATGCGCAACCATATCGAAAGCGCCCGCAGGCGGGTCTTCGACGGCGACATCGGGCAGGCCTGATACGCCCTTGCAGAGCGGCCCCGATGGCCCCCGCAGTGCGGGGGCCTTTCGCGTTCAGCCCTTGGGCAGGCCGTGCGCTTCCATGAAATCGTCGCGGCGCGGGGTGAAGGCGTCGATCAGCACGCCCTCTTCGAGGCACAGGCAGGAATGCTCTGCGTTCGAGGGGATCAGCATCGCGTCGCCGGGGCCGAGATCGCGGGTGACGCCGGCCACGGTGAAGCGAAACAGCCCCGAGGTCACATAGGTCGTCTGCACATGCAGGTGATGGTGCGGCAAGCCGCGGCCGTCCTTTTCGAAGCGGAATTCGACCATCATCAGATCGGCGTCCTCGCACAGGATGCGCCGCTGCGCGCCGGGGCCGGAGGTCATCCAGGCGTCGGGGGTGTCGCTGTTCACTTGCATCATCGTCTCCTCTGACGTTTCGGTGGGCGGCGAACAAATCTTGCGAACTTGTCGCCGGTTCGAAGTGGCTGGTTGTAAATCCGGTTTCAGTAGGGCCCTCGCCGGGCTTTCGGGTGAATAAAGCGCATCAAAATCATACTACTGGCAGCGCTTCAGCGAAGCGTTTCCGCCGCCGCCAAGGCGATCTTGTGAAGAGTTGATTGCCGGTTTACGCGCTAGTTGTCAATATTTGTATTGATCGGTCGTTACGAATCCTCTATCCCATCGGACAGTGCTTCCACGTCGGGGTGCAAAGGGAGGGGACCATGTCAGGCGTAAGTCTCGATAAAATCGTCAAACGCTACGGCGCGCTCGAAGTCGTCCACGGGATCGACCTCAAGATCGCGCCGAAGGAATTCGTCGTGCTGGTCGGGCCGTCGGGCTGTGGCAAGTCCACGACCCTGCGCATGATCGCGGGGCTCGAGGAGATCTCGGACGGGACCTGCCGGATCGGCGACCGGGTCGTGAACCGCGTGGCCCCGAAGGACCGCGACGTAGCGATGGTGTTCCAGAACTACGCGCTCTACCCTCATCTGAGCGTCGCCGACAACATCGCCTTCGGCCTGCGCATCCGCCGCACGCCGAAAGCCGAGATCGCCTCCTCGGTCGAGGAGGTCGCGGGCATCCTCGGGCTGACCCCCTATCTCGACCGTCGCCCCGCCGACCTGTCGGGCGGCCAGCGCCAGCGCGTCGCCATGGGCCGCGCCATCGTGCGCCACCCGGAGGTGTTCCTCTTCGACGAGCCCTTGTCGAACCTCGACGCCAAGCTGCGCACCCAGATGCGCGCCGAGATCAAGCGGCTGCACAAGCGGCTCGGCGTCACCTCGGTCTATGTCACCCACGATCAGGTCGAGGCGATGACCCTCGCGGACCGCATCGTGGTGATGCGCGACGGGCGGATCGAGCAGATCGGCACGCCGATGGAGCTGTTCAACGACCCCGTGAACACCTTCGTCGCGGGCTTCATCGGCTCGCCGCCGATGAACCAGTTCGAGGCGGTGGTCGAGATGGGCGAGCGCGGCCCCGTCGCCGTCGCCAATGGCGCGCGGATCGCGCTGCCGGCGCTCGACAGCCTGCGCAACGCGCAAGGCCGCCGCGTCATCATCGGCATCCGCCCCGAGCACGCCTCGATCGAGCCGATGCCCGGCGCCTCCGCCGTGCCGGTCGAGCTCGACCTGATCGAGACGCTGGGCTCCGAGGCGCTCTTGCACAGCTCGATCGGCGAGACCCCCTTTGTCATCAAGGCCGAGACCGGCGGCGACACCGCGCATCTTGCAGACGTCGATGCCTTTCACGTGGCGCCCGAGCGGATCAAGGTCTTTGACCACGAGACCGGCCGGGTGCTGGGAGCCGCCCGGATGGGGGTGGCGGCATGAGCCAGCAAGAGCATATCGGTCCCTCGACCGAGGAACTGGTCGTCGAGGCGCGAGAGGCGCTGCGCGACCGGGTCCGCCGCCGGGCCACGGGGCTTGGCGATCATTTCAAGCGCGAATGGCAGATCTACGTGCTGCTGCTGCCGACGATCCTGTGGTTCGGGCTGTTCCTTTACAAGCCGATGTACGGGCTGCAGATCGCCTTCAAGGATTACTCGATCTTCCGCGGCATCGACGGCAGCCCCTGGATCGGCTTCGAGCATTTTCAGACGCTGTTCGGCAACGACCAGTTCCTGCGGGCGATCAAGAACACCGTCATCATCAGCTTCTTCACGCTGCTGTTCGGCTTTCCCGCGCCGATCATCCTTGCGTTGATGTTCAACGAGATCCTCAACCAGACCTACAAGCGCACCGCGCAGACCATCGTCTACCTGCCGCACTTCATCTCCACGGTGATCATCGCGGGCATCGTGATGACGGCCTTTTCGCCATCGGCGGGCATCGTCAACGCCGTGCTCGAATGGTTCGGGATGGACCCGGTCTACTTCCTGACCAAGCCCGAATGGTTCCGGCCGATCTTCGTGGGCTCGGGCATCTGGCAGGAGGCGGGCTTCCAGTCGATCGTCTATCTCGCGGCGATCGCGGGCGTGAACCCCTCGCTCTACGAGAGTGCTGTGGTCGATGGCGCCAGCCGCTGGCAGATGATGTGGAAGGTGACGCTGCCGTCGATCCTTCCCACGATCATCATCATGCTGATCATCCGCATCGGCAACCTGCTCGAAGTGGGCTTCGAGCTGATCATCCTGCTCTACCAGCCCGCGACCTACGAGACGGCGGATGTGATCAACACCTTCATCTACCGCCAGGGCCTGCAGCAGGGGCAATACGACCTCGCCGCCGCGGCCGGCCTGTTCAACGCCGTCGTCGCCTTCGTCCTGGTGATGACCGCCAACACCATCTCCAAGCGCGTGTCGCGCACGTCGCTGTGGTGAGGAGGGCAAAGCCATGAAGATGAATCTCTATTCACGCGGCGACAAGTGGTTCGTGATCGCCAACATGGTCCTGGTGGGGCTGTTCACGATCGCGACGCTCTACCCGTTCCTCTACATCGCCGGGGTCTCCTTCAGCTCGGGCTTCGCGGCGGCCGCCGGCACGGTGGTGCTGACCCCGGTGGAGTTCACCCTTGCCGCCTATGAGCGGGTGTTGAGCGAGCCGGAGTTCTGGCGCTCCTACGGCAACACCTTCATCTACACCTTCGGCGGCACGGCGGTGAGCCTGTTGATCATCATCCCCGGCGCCTATGCGCTGTCGCGTCCGCAGCTGATCGGACGGCGGTTCTGGAACCTCTTCGTGGCCTTCACCATGTGGTTCAACGCAGGGCTCATCCCGTTCTTCCTCAACATGCGCGATCTGGGGCTGCTCGACAGCTACTTCGGCATCATCATCGGCTTCGCGCTGAATGCCTTCAACATCATCCTGCTGCGCAACTTCTTCGAATCCATTCCGTCGTCGTTCGAGGAGGCGGCGCGGATGGACGGCGCCAACGAGTTTCAGGTGCTGTGGAAGGTCTATGTGCCGCTGTCCAAGCCCGCGATCGCCACGATCACCCTGTTTTGCATCGTGGCGCGCTGGAACGGCTTCTTCTGGGCGATGGTGCTCTTGCAGAGCGAGGACAAGATCCCGCTGCAGGTCTACCTGCGCCAGCTCATCGCCGAGCTGTCGGACGACGAGGAATTCACCAGCACGCTGATCGACGCCGCCTATTCGGTCGAGACGGTTACGGCGGCGATCATCGTCTGCTCCATCATTCCGGTCCTGCTGATCTACCCGTGGGTCCAGAAGTACTTCAACAAGGGCATCCTGCTGGGAGGCGTGAAGGAATGACCCGCAAGACAGACATGCGATTTGGGAGGAAAACCATGCGTAAAACGACACTGTCCGCCGCGCTTCTGGCGACCACCATGCTGGCCCAGCCGGGCTTTGCGGAGGAGCATCACCGGATCGTCGAGGAGCCGCTCGAACTCAGCGTCCACTTCCACTGGCCGCGCAACCAGGGCTACGAGGAGGACTACCCCGTCGAGCAGGCGGCGCGCGAGATGACCGGCATCCACCTCGTCGACGAGACCGCGGGCCGCAACACGCCCGACCACAACGAGGCGATGAACCTGCTTCTGGCGCAGGGCGACCTGCCCGACATCGTCGGCGGCAACCGCATCAAGGACAAGGTCAACCAGTACGGCCCCGAGGGCGCCTTCCTTCCGCTGGGCGACCTGATCGCCGAGCACGCGCCCCACATTCAGGCCGTGCTCGACGAGCGCCCCGAGCTGCGCGACGCGATGGCGTCGTGGGACGGCAATATCTACTACGTGCCCTACCTGCCCGACGGCAAGTTCGGCCGCGCCTGGTTCATCCGCCAGGACTGGCTCGACGCGCTGGGGCTGGAGCGGCCCGACAATGTCGAGGAGCTCTACCAGGTGCTGGTGGCCTTCCGCGATCAGGACCCCAACGGCAACGGTGTCAAGGATGAGATCCCGATCTTCGAGCGCCAGTGGGAGGAGCTCATCCGCTTCGTCACCCTGTGGGACGGCCGCTCCTCGGGCTCGGACACCTATCACGACTTCTTCGTCGAAGATGGCGAGATCAGGCATCCCTACGCCACCGAAGGCTACCGCGAGGGGATCCGCAACCTCGCCAAGTGGTATGCCGAAGGGCTGATCGACCCCGAGATCTTCACCCGTGGCTCCAGCGCGCGCGAATACCTGCTGTCGGAGAACCTGGGCGGCGTGACGCATGACTGGTTCGCCTCGACCTCGGGTTACAACGACGCGCTGCAGGAGAAGGTGCCGGGCTTCGAATTCGCGCCGATGCTACCGCCAGAGAGCGTCTCGGGCCAGCGCATCGAGGAGCATCGCCGCACGCCGCTCAAGCCCGATGGCTGGGCGATCAGCTACGCCAACGAGCACCCCGTCGAGACGATCAAGTATTTCGACTTCTGGTTCACCGAAGCGGGCCGCCGCCTGTCGAACTTCGGCGTCGAGGGCCAGCACTACGAGATGGTCGACGGCGAGCCGGTCTATACCGACGCGGTGCTGAACAACGACCAGCCGGTCAACAGCCAGATGTGGGAGATCGGCGCGCAGATCCCGCGCGGCTTCTACATGGACTATGCCTATGAGTGGCAGTGGACCTCGGAGGCCGCCCGCGAGGGGATCGAGCTCTACGAGGCCAACGACCTGCTGATCGACCAATTCCTCGGCGTGACGCTCAACGAGGAGGAGCAGGCCGTCTACGACCGCTACTGGCCCTCGATCCTGACCTACATGCTCGAGCGCCAGCAGGCCTGGATCCTCGGCACCGGCGACGTCGAGGAAGACTGGGACAGCTACATGGCCCAGCTCGACAAGCGCGGGCTGAACGAGGTGCTCGAGGTGATGAACACCGCCTACGAGCGCCAGTACGACAGCTGACGCCAAGCGGCCGCGGGGGGCGACGATCGCTCCCCGCGGCCCCGCCCGACACATTCGACCAAGGATGCAAGCGCATGGCCACCATGACCGCCGACCCCAAGACCGCCTATCTCGACGAACCCGCCGCCGGCCGGCTCAACATCCGTTACGCCCCCGAGGAGGGCGCGGCGCTGACCGAGAACCCGCCGCGCTTCACCTGGCTGCCGGTGGTCGACGAGGCCGCGCGCTACGTGCTGCGCCTCTCGACCGATGCGGAATATTCCGACGGCGCGACGCAGCTCTTCACCGATCTGCCGCTCAATTTCCTGACGCCCGACAAGGCCCTCGCGCCCGGGCGCTACCACTGGTCCTACGCGGTGTGGGACGAAGGCGCCAAGCGCCCGGCCACCCGCTGGAGCGCGTCGCGCAGCTTCGATCTGCCCGAGGGGCTGCCCGAGACGCCGCTGCCGGGCCGGGCCGAGCGCTACGCGAACGCCGACATGGCGCATCCGCGCCTCTGGCTCGGGCCCGAGGAGCTGAAGGCCTTCCGCAAGGCGGTCGCCGCCGATCCCGAGCATTGCAACTGGCAAAAGTTCTTCGACAAGTCGGTCAAGCCCTGGCTCGACCGCGAGATCATGGCCGAGCCCGCGCCATATCCGAACAACACCCGCACCGCGCCGATCTGGCGGCAGACCTATATCGACTGCCAGGAGCTGATCTACGCGATCCGCCACCTCGCCATCGCGGGCAAGGTGCTCGAAGACGAGGCGATGGTCGCCCGCGCCAAGGAATGGCTGCTCTCGGCGGCCGATTGGGACCCTTCGGGGACCACCTCGCGCGGCTATACCGACGAATGGGCCTTCCGCGTCGCCGTGGCACTGGCCTGGGGCTATGACTGGCTGCGCGACGTGCTCGACGAGGACGAGGAGGCGCGGGTGCGCGAGGCGCTGCTGATCCGCACCCGCGAGGTGGCGCATCACGTGATCCGCCACGCGCATATCCACCTCTTTCCCTATGACAGCCACGCGGTGCGCTCGGTCTCCGCCGTGCTCGTGCCCGCCTGCATCGCGCTCTTGGACGAAGAGCCCGAGGCGCGCGAGTGGCTCGACTACTCGATCGAGTTCCTCTGGACCGTCTATTCGCCCTGGGGCGACAAGGAGGGCGGCTGGGCCGAAGGGCCGCATTACTGGATGACCGGCATGGCCTATCTGGTCGAGGCGGCCAACCTGCTGAAGTCCTTCACGGGGCTGAACCTCTACGAGCGGCCCTTCTTCCAGAAGACCGGGGATTTCCCGCTCTACACCAAGGCGCCCGACACCCGCCGCGCCACCTTCGGCGACGACAGCACCATGGGCGATCTGCCCTGCCTCAAGATCGGCTACAACCTGCGCCAATACGCCGGTGTCACCGGCAACCCGGCCTACCAGTGGTATTTCGACGAGATCTGCCGCAACGATCCGGGCACCGAGGGAGCGTTCTACAACTACGGCTGGTGGGATCTCAACTTCGACGACCTGATGTATCGCCACGACTGGCCGCAGGTCGAGGGGGCCGCACCGGGGCCGAACGACCGGCTGCGCTGGTTCGAGGGGATCGGCTGGGCCGCGATCCAGAGCCGGATGGACGACCCCGACCGGCACCTGCAGTTCGTGATGAAATCCTCGCCCTTCGGCTCGATCAGCCACAGCCACGGCGACCAGAACGCCTTTTGCCTTTCGGCCTTTGGCGAGGATCTGGCGATCCAGTCGGGGCATTACGTCGCCTTCAATTCGACCATGCATCAGGGCTGGCGGCGGCAGACGCGCTCCAAGAACGCGATCCTGATCGACGGCAAGGGGCAGTATGCCGACAAGGACAAGGCCCGCGCCATGGCCGCCACGGGCCGGATCATCACTGCCGAGGACCGCGGCGATGATATCTACATCCACGGCGACGCGACCGCCGCTTACCGCTCGCTCAGCCCCGAGGTGACCAGCGTCAGCCGCGAGGTGCATTTCGTCCATGACAGCTATTTCGTCATCGTCGACAGCATCGATGCCGAGACGCCCGTCTCGATCGACTGGCTCTTGCACGCCAACGGCCCCTTCGACCTGGGCCAGGCCTCGTTCCGCTACACCGGCCAGAAGGCGGGCTTCTACGGGCAGGTCGTCTGGTCCGAGGCGGGGATGCCGCGGCTGGAGCAGAAGACCGGCTTCGAGGGCGTCGATCCCAAGGAATACGAGGGCCTGCCCGAGAGCACCTGCCTGACGGCGCGCTTTCCCAAGGCCACGCGCCACCGGATCGCGACGCTGCTCGTGCCCTACCGGCTCGACGCGCCGCGCCGGATCTTCCACTTCCTCGACGATCAGGGCTACGACTGCGATCTCTACTTCACCGACGCCGAGGAGCGCACCTTCAAGCGCGTGGTGAAGAAGCTCGCGCGCACCTGACATCCTTGCCGCCTAGCCCGCGCGCCGGGCGGTAGCCTCCCACTCATATCCAAGGAACACGACATGGATCTCACCGGAAAAACCGCCATCGTCACCGGCGCGGGCCGCGACATCGGCCGCGCCTGCGCCATCCGCCTCGCCAAGGCGGGGGCTAACGTGGCGATCAACTACTACAAGAGCGGCGACGGCGCGCAATCCGCCGTCCGCGAGATCGAGGAGATGGGCGGCCGCGCCTTCGCTATGCAGGGCGACATGACCGAGCCCGAGCAGGTCAAGGCCTTCGTCGCCGCCGCTGCCGAGGCTTACGGTGCGATCCACGTGGTCATGCCGATCACCGGCGGGCTCATCGCGCGCAAGACCATCCCCGAGCTGACGGTCGAGCATTGGCAGGCGGTGATGGACGTCAATGTCACCTCGGCGCTGCTGCTGGTGCAGGCGGCGCTGCCGCACATGACCGAGGGCGGCGCGATCGTGAACATGGCCTCCCAGGCGGGCCGCGACGGCGGCGGCGGCGGCGCGCTGGCTTATGGCGCGGCCAAGGGCGCGATCATGACCATGACCCGTGGCATGGCCAAGGAGCTGGCCCCCGACATCCGCGTCAACGCGCTGTGCCCCGGCATGATCGACACCGATTTCCACAACATCTTCACCAAGCCCGAGGTGCGCAAGATGGTGGCGGGCAACACGCCGCTGAAGCGCGAAGGCACCTCCGAGGAGGTGGCCGATCTCGCGGTGTTCCTCGCCTCGCCCGCGGCGGCCTTCATCACCGGGGCCAATGTCGACATCAACGGCGGCATGCTGTTTTCGTGATCCTCCCCCGGGGCCGCCTTTCAAGGGCGGCCCCGTCCATTCCTCTCATGGCTCGAAGCGCCGCCACCAACCATGAAGGCGGCCCGCTCGCCCCTCCGATCTCATACCGTCCGCCCGCGCACTGCGCCCGCGACGGCCCGCCGACGCCAACTGACAAGGAGCACTTCATGCTCAAACGACAGCACCTGATCGCCGGAGACTGGCTCGACGGCACCGCGACCTTCGACAACCAGCCGATCGACGGCGCGCCCCAGAGTTTTCAGGCCGGCAACCCCGATCTGGTGGAGCGCGCCTGCCGGGCCGCCGAAGCCGCCTTTGCCAGCTATGCCGCCACCAGCGGCGCGCAGCGCGCGGCGTTTTTGCGCCGCATCGGACAGGAGATCGAGGCGCGCGGGGCCGAGATCACCGAGATCGGCATGCGCGAGACCGGCCTGCCCGAGGCGCGGCTCAACGGCGAGCGCGGCCGCACCGTGGCGCAGCTGGGCCTCTTTGCCGATCATGTCGAGGCGGGAAAGCATCTCGACCTGCGCCACGATCCGGCGCTGCCCGAGCGCCAGCCGCTGCCGCGCCCCGAGCTGCGGATGATGCAGCGCCCGATCGGCCCCGTCGCCGTCTTCGGCGCCTCGAACTTCCCGCTCGCCTTCTCCTCGGCCGGTGGCGACACGGCGGCGGCGCTGGCAGCGGGCTGCCCCGTCGTGGTCAAGGGCCACTCGGCCCACCCCGGCGTCGCCGACAT